>NZ_AUTO01000282.1:0-5405 GCF_000498055.1 Pseudoalteromonas sp. TB51 | reverse complement strand
CCGCCACTGGCTGTGAAATTAAATTATCCTCGTTGTTTGTGCCCTGCCAAGCTACAAACATAAGCCCAACAACTGTTACGGTGGTAAAGCGTATCCACTGTGAGCAATACCAAAAGCACACAGTAATAACAAACAGTGCTAATAACATATCAACATTAATAACCCGCGCCATGAGCTCTAAAAAGTAGCCAAAGCTAAAGTCTTGCACGTTACCAGCTTGGCGTGTTAAACGGTCTATAGGGGGCAACCACGAATCTTTATAAAGTAAAACAATGGCCATTACTGCGCCTAACCAATGTTTGGCTTTATTTAGTAAAGGGTGCGTGTAAGAAATAGCAAAAAAAGCAGCCAGCGCTGCATTTGCTAATAAGCCAAAGTCGATTGCACCATAATAAAAAAGTGCAAACTTAACTAAAAAATAGAGGTTCCACACCCCTAAGCCTGATAATTTCACTATTTACCCTTCTTTATTCTATTTGGTTTGTAAGGTTCGAGTACTTCATGTTTAAACGTAAGCTGAGCATAGTATTTTTTTATTTTTTTCAGTATCAACGACCCCGACATACATAAAAATACGCCAACTAGCATCGCTAAAATTGCTGTAATCAATAATTGATTAATACTCATACGTTACTCTTTATGGCCATTTTAAACGGCACAGCATCTGCGCGCTCGTTTTTAGTAAACTCTGGTGTTTCTAAATCAGCTGCAACACTTGCATCTATTTTTTGCGAAAATTTATAGCTTTCATTCTCTTTTAATTGGGCAGAGTAATCGGTTATATCTTGGCCCGCATAATAACGCCTAAGCTGTTTACATTCTTGCTGAATATAAAAATGATCGGAAATAATATTTTGCTGCGCAAAAAAATCGTTTGTTTCTAATTTAAACAAGTGCTTTATCGCATTGTTAACATCATTTTCGCGACACGCATGTAAATACAAATACACGGTGTTTTCTACCAAACTGAATACGTCACCTTCTCGCTTTATATGAAATAAATGCAAAGGGTGGATTGGGTCAATCCGAGGCAAAAGCTCTAATTTAACCAACACTCCACTTACCCCTAAATTTACAGCCGAGTCGCTGTGAACTTCTACCTGTTTGGTAAATTCTATAAAAGACAAGTAACCTTTAGAAAAAGTATTTTCGGTAAATTGAAGTACATGTTCAATAGAAGGCGGTAACGGTCTTGAAAATTGAAACCCTTGAATTGACTGTACCTGTGAGAGCAACCTAGAAGGCTCTGAAAAACTATACAAAATAAGATTAACACCTAAGGTCAAAAATAAGCATTCATCTTGATGGCGGATCACCCCATCAACGTTCTGAATCACTAATTTAAGCCAGCGACCACAGTTTTTTCTCAGCTCAAAACATTGCTTGGCAAGCAGGGCTAAATCGGTATAGCGAGATACTGCAAATACCAATGTTGCCGCCTCTAATTTAGGGCCTTTAGAAAAAAGCGCATTGTTGTCTTTTATTATTTTATATTTTGCAGGAAGCTTGGTCCCTTCAGGAATAGCTCCTTGTACAATCCACACGTCGACTTCATCTGCAAATACACCCGATGTTGAGGTTTGTTGTTCCGTAATACTATTTTGCTGCACTTTAAAGCAGCCATTTTCAATCATTAATGGATACTGTACAGAGGCGATGATACCTGTACTGTGATGCCAATAATCGTACTCTAGTACGCGCACTGTGGAATCATTCTCAACATATACTAACCCGTCGAGTTCCGAATTTAACCGCCTTAATAAAAAGCGATAGTTAGTCACCTCAGGGCCAGAAACTAAAAATAAGACAGTTGCTCCTGATTGTGTACTAAATTTTTTATAGGCCTGAACACTTTGCATCAGTTGCTTTTGATCCAATGAGGCTAAATCAGTCGTACTAAAGTGAACAATGACTAATGCATTATTTAGCTGTTTATAAGCATTTAGCTCTTTTAGCGTATTGTTAATTATTTGTTGCTTTGGCCAGTCGCGCGTATCTGCCGAAAACCTAAACGGATGCACTTTGTGTTGGTCAAATGCATGATTTAATGCATCGCTAAAAGGACCTTCAAAAAATATTTCTATTTGAGAAGAAACAATATAAATATCAGAAGCTGAGGGGTTATTAATTGCATGTAATGCCAGTTCAGTAGCAAAATTGTCTAAAGGGGCTAAAATTGCATATAACGATGCAGGTTTTAGCTCTGCAGCAGAGGGCTGCAAGCCTGAAATGTTAAAGTTTTGCACTGAATTTAGCCTATAAAAAATACTTTTTTACTAGTTTTACCCGCTATTCTATATATAATAGACAAATATTGTCCACTTTAAATAAAAATAATAAACTTTAGCACAAAGGCAACAATGCGTAATTTAACGACAAAAAGCTCTGAAACCTTAACATCAAATGACATTGAGAACCTTGCACGACGTTTTGGCGGCAAAAGTGAAGATTACGTTGAAATTGTTAATAAACAAAAAAATAAACAAACAATAGAAAAATACGCATTACTGAACGAAATACACCGTGCAGTAAATGCGTAAGTAGTAATTGAAACGACAGGTAAAAAACCCTTTGCAAAGAATTTTTCTAAAAGGCATTAAAGGCGGCACTGGCGCTACTTCTATGGTTGCCAACTTAGCCTGCGTATTAAAAAAGTCAGGCTCTGACGTTATTGCTATAGATTTAGACTCTAAAAGCGATTTGGGCCTGCACTTTGGTCTGCCTTGGCAGTACAACCACGGCTGGAGTAACGAGCAGGACTTTGAACAAGCCCTTGAGCACTTTCATCAAGATAGTGATGGCATAGTGTTTTTACCTTTTGGCGATAAAAGTGTTAGTACCGCCGCGTTATTCGACTTTATTAACAATTGCAATAAACTGGATTATAACAATAATGCTTGGCTTCTTTTTGATTGCCCTGCACATATTGATATCACCCACTATCCGCTCGATAAAAACGACATAGTGATTGAAATAGTTAATTGTGATGCTATTTGCCACAGCTTAATTTATAAAAAACTACAAACGTTAAAACACACTGACAACCAGTGGAAACACTTCTTTTTAGTCAATCGTTATAACTCTGCATCAACACTTGAGTTTGACCTGTTTTCTTTATGGCAATCTACCTTGCCGCTTATGGCGCCCTTTTTTATAAATAGTGATGAAGTAATTAAAGAGTCTACAGCCTATAGAAATGTAGCGCTTAATTGTGCGCCTTACAGTGTTGCTAACGATGATTTTGAAACACTTGCCGGCTGGCTTGTAAGTAAATCGGCCCTGTAGTTATGAGCTTTTCTTTATTTTATAAGCGCCCAATACACAGTACTTTGTATTTACTGTTAAGCATTATTTTTACTGGAAAACTTGTACGTTATATTTTATTTAAGTTTCATAGTTATTTTAACCAGCACAAAGTAAACGTAATAGAAGCCTTTTTAATGCCTTTTATTACGCTGATTAGTTCATTGTTTATCAATATAAAAGACCACAAAATTAACTTTGAACTTGTTTTGTATGATTACTACCCGCATCTTCGCTTGCCCTACCGCACGTTTATTTATTCAAATATTTTGCGCTTTATCATTCAAAGCGTTTATTTGTTATTTTTTAAATACAAACCTAAAAATAACTCTGTAAGGGAGCGGCTATCAAATCAGTTTTATAATGGGGTAAGTTATTCACTTAAACAGTTGCGTTGGTTTGACTTAAAGCTAGGTAGATTACTAAAGCGTTTGTTATCAAAAAACGTTAAGGGTTCTAAAAAAAGTGCTTTTAAAACCATGGCTGACGCTAAGATTTGGCAAAATAAACTAATAAAATATGTGGTTGTAGCCTTTATATTGTTTTTACTGGCTATTTTTATAACCATTCCGTTTAGCCTAGAAGCACAAGCCGTGTTTATTAGTTTTATTTTGATAGTGGCATACGGGCTTAAGCGCGTTAAAGGACAAATGGCCACCATTGTAATGATCACCCTATCGGTAACCACTTCATCGCGTTATTTATGGTGGCGCTACACAGAAACCCTCAATTGGGATGACCCTGTTGCGCTTACATTAGGCGCAGGCTTGCTGCTGGCAGAAACCTATGCGTGGCTAGTGCTCATTTTAGGCTTTTTTCAAACTATAAACCCCCTTGAGCGTAAACCTGTTCCGTTGCCAGAAAACACCGACTTATGGCCAACAGTTGATGTATACATTCCTACTTATAATGAACCATTAAGCGTTGTACAACCTACCACGCTTGCGGCGATGAGCATTGATTGGCCTGCTGATAAGCTCAACGTTTATATTCTTGATGATGGCAAACGCCCTGAGTTCAAAGAATTTGCTCAAAAAGTGGGGGTGGGTTATTTAACAAGGCCCGATAATAACCACGCTAAAGCCGGTAATATGAATAGTGCCATGCGCTACACTAACGGCGACTACATTGCTATTTTTGACTGCGACCACGTACCTGCCCGCTCATTTTTACAAATGACCATGGGGCAATTTTTAAAAGACAGCAAAGTATGTTTAGTGCAAACACCGCATCACTTTTTCTCAGCAGACCCGTTTGAGCGTAATTTAAATAACCACAGCCAAATCCCTAATGAAAACATGCTTTTTTATGGGTTGATCCAAGATGGTAATGACATGTGGGATGCCACCTTCTTTTGTGGCTCATGCGCCGTTTTAAAACGTGAAGCACTTGATAATATTGGTGGCTTTGCATTTGAAACGGTAACCGAAGATGCCCACACTGCACTGCGTATGCAACGTGCCGGTTATAAAACCGCTTATATAAATATCCCACAAGCTGCAGGCCTTGCCACCGATNGCCAGCGTATTCGTTGGGCTCGGGGTATGGCGCAAATATTTAGGCTCGATAACCCAATTTTAGGTAAAGGGCTCGATATACCACAGCGCCTGTGCTACTTAAACGCCATGCTGCACTTTTTATCGGGCATTCCGCGTATTGTATTTTTAACCGCGCCACTGGCGCTCATATACTTTAATGCTTACATTATTTATGCGCCGTTTTTAGCTATTTTTATTTATGTAGTGCCTACACTCATACAAATAAAAGCGACCAACTCACGAATTCAGGGTAAATATCGCTACTCTTTTTGGGGTGAAGTGTATGAGTCTGTTCTTGCGTGGTACATATTAAAGCCTACAACCGTTGCGCTAATAAACCCTAATAAGGGTAAGTTTAACGTAACAGAAAAAGGCGGCTTAAATGATAAAGAGCATTACGATTGGGGTATATCTAAACCCTACTTGGTACTTTTACTAATAAACTTAGTTGGCATGCTTGTAGGTGTTTTACGCTTAGGCTTTGGCGATCCGAGCCAAGTGGGCGTTTTGTTAATCAGCATGGGCTGGGCAATTTATAATATTATTATTTTAGGCGCTGCGGTA
>NZ_AUTO01000281.1:0-51605 GCF_000498055.1 Pseudoalteromonas sp. TB51 | reverse complement strand
TAGCCGTTGCTGCAGAAGCTAGGCAAGTAAGGCAGTCACACCGTATTAAGGCAAACTTTCCGGCCGGCGTGCGCTTAGCAAATGGGCATACGTTAAAAGTTAAAATTACCGATTACTCTGATAATGGAGTGGGTATTGAAACAGAGCACGCTCATTTATGCCGAGTAAACGACAAAATAGAGCTATTAATGAGCCGCGGAAATAAACAGTTTTCGTTTACAACGTATGTATGTAACACCCGAAACAAACAAATAGGCTTAACGTTAAAAGATCTCTCGCTCGAAAAGCAAAAAGCATTTATACAGTGCACCTTTTCAAGAGCGGATGCGTGGCTTGACTGGCAAAATAATTTTCGTCATGACCGCCCTTCATATAGCTTTAAAGAAGTACAAAAAACAAGTTTAAGAGGATTTAGCAATTTATTGTTTCATGCTCCTAAGCCATTACAGCCCTTTGTAAAACTAATGACAAAAATTGTTGTATATATAAACTCTTTCACCCCTAAAAAACCAATAGTGCATTATAATTATGATTAAAAATTTGCTTAATACATTTCTAATACTGTTTTTAACATGCAGTGCTTACAAAGCATGTGCTATTGAGCCAATGCACGATAAATCTGTGTTTATAAATGGCTACCCAGAAAGCGCCAACGTGTCTAGTTTAAGATTAGACTTTGCTGCTTTAGGCTTTGATGGCTACAAGCTTGATGGCATAAACAACAACTCAAGAGTGGATTTTACCAACCGCATTGATAAATTAAGCACCGATTTACAGCTTAATTTTTCGTACACAAACTCGCCCTCATTGATTGCTAACGTGTCGCATTTAAAAGTGTATTTTAATGAAAACTTAGTCACTGTACTGCCCATAAATGAGCAACTAAGTGTGGTTAAAAATACCGTTAACCATAGCCTAAAACTCAATGCTAAGTATGTACAAGACTACAACCAAGTACGGTTTGAGCTTGTTGGTTATTATGATTTACGTTGCCAAGATTACTTTAGCCGCTCTATTTGGACCGAAATTAATAAATCGAGCAATATCACGCTCAATCAAAAGCAACTGGCAATAGATAGCCGTTTAGAATATTTACCAGAGCCCTTTTTTGATGCCAAAGATTACAATAAGTTAAGCTTACCGTTTGTGTTTGCAAAAACACCTAACACCAAAACAATTGAAGCGGCTGCGACTCTTTCAAGCTGGTTTGGCGCGCAAGCTGACTGGCGTGGTGCTGATTTTCCGGTGGTGATTAACAAATCATTAGATACGCACAGCGTGGTTTTTATTACCAACGATTCAAAGCCTGACTTTTTAAAAGACTATCCCGATGTGGAAAAGCCAACCGTTGAGATTATTTCAAACCCACTACATAGATACAGCAAAATGTTGCTTATTTTAGGGCGTGATGAAGACGATTTAAAAACCGCCGTCACGGGATTGGCCTTTGGCCATAAAGTCATGACCGGCAGAACAGCTAGCATAGAAGCAATTAACCAACTACCGCTTCGCAAGGCGTACGATGCCCCGCGCTGGTTACGCGCTGATAGAGCAGTACACTTTGACGAATTAATTGATTTTGACAATCAGCTACAAGCACAAGGGTTAAATAACGGACCCGTAAAATTAAACGTGCGTTTTGCTCCAGATTTATTTACTTGGCGAGAAAAAGGCATCCCCATTACATTGCAATATCGCAGCACACCCGAGAGCGAGTCTTTGGACTCTCGGTTAAATATGTTGATTAATCAAAAGTTTATTAGTGGATATTTGTTAGATAACGACGACTCTACACTCAATACTACAAAAACATTATTGCCACTTATTGCCAATACTGATACTACACAAAACACAGAAAACTTTTCACTTAATGGCATAAACTTAGCCACTCGGAACGAGCTAAACTTTGATTTTAGATTTGATGCGATGAAAAAAGGTGAGTGTGCAATAGCACCACCTGGTGGTGAGTTTGGTGTTATTGATGGTAATTCTAATATTGATGTAAGTGGCTTTGATCATTACATTGCCCTGCCAGATTTAAATGTATTCGCGAACAGTGGCTTCCCGTACACCAAATATGCCGATTTACAGCAAACACTTGTACTAATTGACCAGCAGCCTTCTGCAAAAGCGTTAACTTTGCTGTTTAATCTTACCGGTCATTTTGGCGCAATAACGGGGTATCCAACCCACAGAATGACAGTGGCCCATTTAAATGAAAATGTTGATTTAGACGACAAAGATATTTTAGTTGTTGCAAAGCCTGGCAGCACAGCTCAGCAACTAGATGAAGATGCGCATACAAACGTACTTTTAACGAATAACCAACGTGAAATAAAGCAAGCAATTTACAACGGTGCATACGATGAGCAAGCCACAGATAAAATACAAGTAAGTGTAAAAAGTAGCGGAGATATGGCGGTAATTACAGCTTATCAATCTCCTTTTGATTCTGAGCGCTCTGTTGTATCACTTAATGCCACCACTGAAAAAGCATTTGGCTTAATTGATAAAACCCTTATGGACTCGCAAACATTAAGCCAATTAAAAGGCAGTGCTGCGGTTATAAACTCACAAGGCGTTAAAACAATAAAAACTGAAGAGCAATACTTTGTTGGTCATATTCCTGTACATACGCTGGTGTGGTTCCATTTATCTGACCATCCATTTATTTTAGCTCTGCTTTCAATATTAACGCTGTTACTAATTTCATTTATTTTATGGCGATTACTACAAGCACTCACCCATAAGCGTTTAGCTGAAGGAGATGAATAATGACATTACTTAACCGAGCATTATTAGTAGCCGCTTTTTTAAGTTTTTCTGTGTCAGCGCAAACGCAGCAGTGCGAGCCTTGGCAGGGGTGGCAAGTATTTAAAAATCACTTTATTAGTGATGAAGGCCGCGTAATAGACCTAGGTTCAAAACAAAATATTACCACCTCAGAGGGGCAATCATACGCACTATTTTTTGCGCTAGTAGCAAACGACAAAGCCGCGTTTGATACCATTTTAGATTGGACGCAAGACCATCTCTCTGAAGGCGATTTAAGTACACGTTTGCCTGCTTGGCAATGGGGTGAAACAGGTAATGATACCTATGGGATTATAGACTCAAACCCAGCATCAGATTCTGATTTGTGGATAGCATATAGTTTATCGCAAGCAGCTATTTTATGGGACGACCGCCGCTATAGTATTTTAGCTGCTGTATTAGCGCAGCGTATTATGCGAGAAGAAACCGCCTATATTTCAGGCTTAGGGCTTACTTTATTACCCGCCCCTGCTGGGTTTGAATTTGAAAATAACACCTATAAACTCAACCCAAGTTATTCACCGTTATTTATTTATCAGCAATTTAGCAAATTATACCCGCACTCACCTTGGCAGCAATTACATGAAGCGTCTGCAAAGCTTATTTTGGATACCGCTAAAAACGGAGTTAGCCCTGACTGGGTGATGTATAGCCCAGCAAAAGGTTTTTATTACGATAAAAAAGCAACCGATTTAGGCAGTTTTAACGCCATTAGGGTTTACTTATGGGCCAGCATGATGGCGAACGATGCGCCATACAAAGCACAACTAAGCGAGCAGTTTACCCCTTTTGTAGAGGCTATAAACAGCCGTGGATACGTCCCTTTAAATACCTATGCGCGCTCTGGCAAAACCCAAAAGCGTGGCCCATTAGGCTTTAATGCTGCCCTACTGCCCATGCTAAAAGAAAAAGGCGATGATTCTTTGGTTATGGCCATTCAACAAAAGTTAATGGTCGATAAGTCATTCACACAAACACGCTATTACGACAGTGTATTAAATCTGTTTGGTAGTAGTGCGCTTAATAAGCGCTTTTCAATAACAGCAGACGGGACGATCAAGCCAAGGTGGAGCACTGAATGTCGTTAAAATGGGCTGTTGTTTGTACGTTAGCAGTCAGCGCAAGTGTGCATGCTAAAACAAATAATGACATTGATACACACTCTGTTGAGTGGCTTTTAAGCCAAATCAATATTGGTGAAGTGCAAGAAAATAAAGATTTAATTGCCGATAGCTTACAAAAGCTATTGGCTATTGCCCCTAATCGAATAGAAAGCCAGTGTGCGCTTGCTCGTTTTGAGTTTGCCAATGGTAAGGCTATACAAGCAAATCAAATTTTAAGAAAAATTGACGGTAACAACACACGTACCCACCCTTGTGTAGAACAGTTACGATTAATTGCTAGATTAGAAAACGAAGACAAAGCAGATATACAGCAAGCTAAATTAATTGCCCGTGCGGGACGTTACGAACAAGCGCGATTAATTTACAACAGGCTTTTTAAAAACACCTATCCAAGCTTAGCGTTTGAGCTCGAGCACTTAAGTTGGTATGCACAAGAGCAAAGCCAATGGAAAAATGTAAAAAAAGGCTACGAAAGGCTACTACGCAGTTACGAAAACATCGGCGCGGTAGATATTGCATATGCGCGCCACTTACTCAGAAATAACCCCACTGATAGCACCGCGCTAACTATTTTAAGTAAATATGGAAATAACCCATCTTTTATCAATGAGGTAGAGTTTATTTGGCTTGCAGCCTTAAAGAGTATGGATCTTTCTCAAGAGACAGTAGAACAGTATCAACGCTATTTCTCCGTTTATCCATTTAGTAGTAAGGGCAAGTTACAATATGAAGACTTCCAAAAAGATTTACAAGTAAGGCAAACCTTACTTGCCGATCCTGCATATCAACTTTGGCTTAAAGGAGATCGTTTAGTCAATGCGAAAAAATTAAATGAAGCTGAGCCAATACTATTAAACGCTTTAAAAGGTCGGCCAACCGATAAAGAAATTATGCGTAGCTTAGGATATTTGTATTTAGGCAGAAGCGACTATAAAAAATCGTATTACTACTTTTTTGCCGCTCAAAAATATACACCTAACTTTGATGAGCGTGAAGAACTTAAAGAACTCGCAACAGTTGCGAAGTTTTGGCTGTACATGACTGAAATGGAAGACGCTATCGAGCAATATGACTTCAAGACTGCACAGTTAAAACTAAACCTAGCTGAGCAATTAAATTATGATCAAGAAGCTTTTCTCTATAACAAAGGCTTATTGTTAGTCGCTCAAGGAAACTACACTCAAGCAGCAGCCGCCTATTACGCAGCCCTAAAAACCAACCCTTTATATGAAAATGCCTTACTTGGCTTATTGGATATTACGCAGCTTGATAAAAATCAAAAATCTATTCGCAATTTTTATAATTCATTAAATGCTAAGCAGCGAAATTTAATCTATCCCTCTTATGCAGCTGCAATTAGCAACAATCTAAGAGGTAAGGCAAATGAGTATACTAATGAGGGCAATTTAGAGAAAGCAGAAGAGTTACTTAAACAGGCGATTGAACTTTCACCGGAGCAACCATGGTTATACTACGATTTAGCCTTTATATTCCAGCAAAAAGGTCTTCCTCAACAAGCACGTAATTTATTTAATAATGCATTGTGGCAATTCCCACTAAATCCCCAAATAAGATATAGCCATGCTTTATTTTTACGCTCAATTGATGATTATCAAGGCGCTTTAAACACCTTAGAATATGTGCCGGTTAATGATCGAAATGACGACATAATCTCTCTTGAGCAACAACTTAGGCTCAACGAGTCTCTTCGACAAAGCGAGCGACACTTAAATACTAAAAATAGAACCACGGCTATTTTTCATTTAAGTAATTTAGAAGCGCAAAATTTAACTCCAGTAATGAAAGCCGAGCTATCGCGTAGCTGGTATCAAATAGATGAGAAAAAACACGCTCTAAAGTTAATTAATAACGCATTAAATACTGAGCCTACTTTATCACCTTATTGGCATATGCTTTACGCGCAGTGGCTATTAGAACAAAACGAGCGCCCTGCTGTAGAACAATGGTTTTCTCATTACAGCTTGCCAAATAATGCAAGTGCTGGCGAAGTAGAACAGTACGTCAATTTATACACCACGTATATTAATCAGTATTACGAAGGTGGGGAATTATTAGCAAAGCTGAACCAGCTTGATCAAAAGTACCAAAGTACACCCGCCATCACCACGGCATTAATAAATGCTAATTTAGCTCTGGGGCAACAAGAGTCAGCAATTATTGTTTATCAGCAAAAACTGAAAAACAATCAGCCAATTGAACCTCAAGCAATGCTTGCAATAGCAAAAGCTTACAGAGAATTAGGTAACGACTTTCAGGCAAAAGAAGTTACTGAGCGCGCAATAACGCAAACAGATGATCAGCAAACCTACTTACAACGCCAAATAATGGCCTCGTTAAATGACTTTAATTACGCAGGTGATGCTTTAGTTTTAGCCAATCAATTAATTGCTAAATCACCCAATGATAAAGAGCTTAGTTATTTAGGCGCTGAAGTTGCTCGAAATTTTAATGAACAAGACCAAGCTAAGCAATGGTATTTAAAAACGCTATCAAGCGAGCAACGCCTAAACGATGAATCGTTTTACAAACAAATTGCTCGCATAGATGAAAATGATGCGTGGTATATTAATGGCGCTAAGCGCGAGCTTATAAATGAGCAAAGCAAAAACCAAGCATACATTGCTATTGGGGTAAACTTTAGTGGCCAAACAAGCACCGAAAGCGAGGCGACTCTTGGCGCAGGCTTAGTACCTATTGAAGCCTACTTTCCACTTTGGCAAGGCCAAGGGTTTATTAAAATAGACCCAACCACTATTAGCGCACAAACAACTCGCTTTGATGAGCAATTTGCTGGTAGCCGCTACGGTCAAGGTGCACTTTGTATATTTACCTGTGCTATTGATGAAGTAAGCCCTGAGCAAGATGGGGTCGACATAGGTATTGGATGGCAAAATGAAAATTGGCGTGTTGATGTAGGCACGACCCCACTTGGCTTTTTAATTGAAGACATAGTATGGGGTGTAAATTACGCCAACAGTATTGGCGACTTTGGTTATAGCCTAGAGCTCGAAAAACGCCCTGTAACAAGCTCCGTGCTTTCTTATGCTGGGCTTGAAGATGTAAATACCGGTGAAATTTGGGGCGGCGTGCGCTCAACAGGCCTAACTGCCAACCTATCTCATGACTTAGGTGGCGATTGGGGCTTTTGGTCAAGCGCCGACTTTACGCTCTATAAAGGGCAAAATGTTAAAGATAACCAACGCTATAGAGTAATGGGCGGGTCTTATTATCGCGTTATTAGTAATCAAGAACGCGAATTTACCGTCGGCGCAAGTCTATTACATTGGGCATATCAGTATAATTTAAGTGAAGAAACATGGGGCCACGGCGGTTACTATAGCCCACAAAACTACGTTGGGTTGTCGGTGCCTTTAAGCTACGATGCGCGCTGGGGCGATGATTTTGTTTATCGCTTAAAAACGGGGATTTCGTATTCGCAAACAAAAACCCAAGCCATTGATTTTTATCCTAACGACACTGACTTGCAGCTACAAGCCTACGATAGAGAATCGATTACCGGGGTAGACCCAGTATTTGAGAGTGATGACAGCTCTGGCGTGTCATACAATCTTGAAGGGAGCTTTGAGTACCGTATAACGCCGCATTGGTTTTTTGGTGGTTATTTAGCCATCGATCGCGCTGACTTTTACGAACCAAACTTTGGCCAGCTCTATATTCGCTATTACTTCAATCCTGTGTACGGGACGTTAGAGTTTCCTGGCACCCCAATTATTCCCTATGCAGACTTTTAACGCAGTGCAAGGTGATACATCGCGAATGCTTCCCCTCGCACTAAGGTATATGTATACTTGAGCGCAATTGTAACTAGGATAAGGGTGTGTCTCTTACCTTGTGGTGTTACTACCATTTAGCAAATCATTATCTTAGCTACAAATAATATACAGATGGTCGAGCGTTTTAGTGCCCCATGGCACAAAACAGCTAAAGCAAAAAATTATAAGGCCATTACAACAATTCTTAAAGTTAGGAAGTAAATATGAGTTCAGCTCCAGATAGTGGTTGGTTTGGCCACCCTAAAGGACTTTCGACATTGTTCTTCACTGAGATGTGGGAACGAATGAGTTACTACGGCATGCGAGCGATGCTCGTATTGTTCATGACAGCAAGCCTACAAGAAGAAGGCCTTGCCTTTACTGTTGCATCAGCTGCTGCAATTTACGGTTTATACACAGGTGCCGTTTATTTCTTAGGCTTACCGGGTGGTTGGCTAGCGGATAGATTATTCGGTGGTCAAAAGGCCGTATGGTACGGCGGTATCATCATCATGTGTGGCCATATTATTTTGGCCGTGCCTCATGAGTATTCGTTTTTTATTGGTTTGATCTTTGTTGCTACAGGTACTGGTTTGCTAAAACCAAATATCAGCGCAATGGTAGGCCAGTTATACAGCGATGCTGATGAGCGCCGTGATGGCGGTTACGCTATATACTACATGGGTATTAACTTAGGTTCTTTAATTGGTTACTACGTATGTGGTTACTTTATGGAAAACGTAGGTTGGCACTGGGCATTTGGTGCAGCTGCTGTGGGTATGGCTATTGGCTTAATCCAATATAAGCGCACGCTTAACAATCTACCAGAGCACAGCGCTTTGCCTGCTAACCCATTAAGCGCTAAAGGTGCATCTCGTGCATGGTTTGGTATTGCTGCTTTTGTTATTATTGCCGCTGGTGTGACCGCTGCAGCAATGACGGGCGCAATTATTATTAACCCAACCGTTGTTGCAGGCTACACAGCTATTGTGTTTACTATTATATTCTTTATTTATTTCGGGGTTATTTACTTTACAGGTAAATTAACAGCGGGCGAAAAACAAAGAATGTGGGCACTATTTTTAGTATGTGTTGCCTCTGCGTGTTTTTGGTCTGGCTTTGAGCAAGCGGGTTCATCACTTAACCTATTTGCCCGTGATTACACAGATCGCCTTATAGGTACTTTTGAAATTCCGACTACGTGGTTCCAATCTTTAAACTCACTATTTATTATTGCTTTATCGCCATTTTTTGCCGCGCTTTGGATTAACTTATCTAAAAAGATGGTATCGCCGACTTACAGCGTAAAATGTGCAATGGGCTTAATTATTATGGCTTCTGGCTTTTTAGTTATGTTTATGGCCGCTCACTACGCAGCTGAAGGCTTAAAAGTAGCGCCATACTGGCTAGTAACAACCTACTTTTTACATACAGTGGGTGAGCTTTGTTTAAGCCCTGTAGCATTAAGTGCGGTAAGTAAACTTTCGCCGCGTCGTTACACAGGCCAAATGATGGGTGTATTTGTATTAACTTATTCAATTGGTAACATTATTGCTGGCTTACTGGCTGGTAACTTTGATCCAAATAACGTTGAAGAAATCCCTAACTTATACTTACAAATTGCCTTATTTAGCATTGGCGTAGGTATTGTTTTAGTGCTTATGAGCTTTAAAGCGAAAGTATGGGAAAAACAAGGCCTAGAAGAAAAAGCTGCATAATATTGCACGTTTAATTACGCGTAATACTAATTATAATTTCCCCCATAGCCGCTATGGGGGAAATTTTCTCAAATTTCTATATCACCTCGCTGTAAACTGGTATCATCTGCTGATTAATTTTTAACTAGTCTCAGGGACGCAGTACATGCGCTTTTTAACTTTATCTCACACCCTATTTTTAACCTTAAGCATTGTTTTTTTATCAGCCTGTGGTGGTTCAGACGATCAAGTTACAACTAACCCTAATGATCCCGTTGAGCCTGAGCCTAGCGAGTTAACCGTCTCTACAACTACAGGTTTAGATGTCAGCCTTGATGAAGGAAGCTTTTTACTGACTGTACCTGCCAATGCCGTCTCTCAAAACACTGAACTTACACACGAAAAAACAGTATTAGATGATGCCAACGCACTACTAAATATTATCTCAGATATACACCTACTCACCCCAAGTACGCTTTCTTTTAGTGATCCAATTACTATCAGCATAAAAATACCTGATGATTACCAATTAGGAGGCCAGCTATTTATTGCTAGACAATCTGGCGATGGCTGGGAAGTTATTGATAACTCTTTTGTTGCAGATGGGTTTGTAAGTGCGCAAGTAACAACACTAGGAACCTTCGCTATTATGATGCAGCGCAATGAGGCCTTTGCTGCTATAGGCCCAACGTGTGATGCCACAGCCACAGAGCAATCGGTTAGATTTGTTCATGTTGCCGACCTACATGCGCGATTCGGTTATGAGGAGCAATACTTTAGCCGCATAAAAGCCTACTACAACCAAGTACTTGCACAAACGCCGCATACCCTTTTTACCAACGGGGGTGATGACTACGAAAAAGGCACTGTTGCTGAGCAACTATCACAAGGTAGCGCTACAGAAGAAGCCATTAAAGCCATGCAGTTTGATTTACGTGTGGTAGGAAATCACGACTATGCATGGGGGCCAGAAAAATTATTAAGCTACTCGCAAGATGATAACGCCATAGTACTTGCCAGTAATACACGCTATGAAGGCGAACAATTACAAGATTTTGCCGCTGTAGGCTTTGCTAAAGTACAAGTAGGCTGTGTGACCTTAGGTGTATTTGGTATGACCTCAGTACCTTGGAACGAGCTAGACGAACCGATAGATGATGAGCCTATACCTGATTTTATCAAACAATTTAAAATGAGCTGGCAGTGGCAACAAATAGCACAAAGTATAGTAAACCAATACCAAGGCGATGTTGACTACATGGTAATGCTAAGCCATTTAGGTGAAGGCTTAGACATTGATATGGCAACCGATGTAAGCGGTATTGATTTAGTGTTAGGCGGCCATACTCATGGCGGTGAAAGTTATAATACGCTCGAGAACGGCGCTGTGGTTATTCAGCCAGATTTTTACGCCAAAGGCATCACCGATGTTACTCTTACGTTTAACTTGCAAGATAATACATCGCCAACAATAGATTACAGCACCATTGAAACTGACAGCATCAGCGAACGTGATGAACCAACTAAGCTGGCAATTGATGAAATTATGGGCCGCTATGCGCCTGATGCAAACACAGAAATTGCTATTTCTGAAAACTACCCAAGTAGTTTGGAACTTGCAGAAATAACGGCTTTAGCTGCAGCCCATGCAAGTGATATAACGGCGGCCCTGCTTAACCCAGAATTAGTACAAACAAGGTGGACACCAGGGACCTTAACACAAGAAGACTTTCATAAAGCCTACTATGTTGAGCGCCAGCCCTCTAACACTCCTGGCTTTAATTCGTTATATAGCGTAACGGTTACAGGTAGCGATTTAAACACCATGTTTGCCAGTCAGCCAGATTGGTTTTTACTCAAACCAGATGATATACAAGCTGCGAACACTTATCAGGTTGCTTTATTTAAAGGCGCAGCACTTAATCCTGAGCTATTTTTTAGCGGTGTTACCTTTTCAAACGTAGAAGCCATTGACGAAGCATGGTGGTTACTCGATCAATATGCGCGTTTTAGAACAAGCCAATGCTTATACCTAGATACCGATAATCAATTATTTTCATGTAAAGAGCAAAACAACATCACAGTGTGGAATTTTGACGATGAAAATAACCCTTTAACTGCAGATTATGGCCCTTCAGTACTGAGCTATTTTGATCCTGAAAATACTCTATGGGGAGCAGATAAAACCCAATATAAAACAACAACAGCATTTTCTATTGCAGATTTAAATGATGGACCTTCTGGTGTCATGGCCTTTACTGATCATTCACCTACAGAAGGGCTCTTATTAACTTTAAATACTCAAGCTAATGGTGATTACGCCGATCAAGAGATGGTGTCAGACTACACGATAATTATGGACTTATACTGGCCCATTGAAGGGAAAGACATATATCGTCCAATTATTCAAGCAAATACCACTGATTACTTAACTGATGATGCTGATATTTTTATTGACCCCTCTGGAGGCTACGGACAAGCAACTAGCGACAGTGGTTACTTTGGACAAACAGAGCCTGAAACATGGCATCGCGTAGCATTTGTTTTTTATACAGCTCCAGTTAATGGCGCATATGAAATATACATTGATGGTGAGCTTGTAGGAGTTAAAGAAGATGGCGAAATAAATAGTCGCTGGGCACTTACTCAAGCCGCACTACTGTTTGCTGATAATAACTATGAAACAGAGCCAGGTTATTTAAATTCACTTTTATATGCTGGGCGCGCCCTGACTCGAGACGAAATTAAAAGCATAGGCAGTGCACAATCAAAGCTGACATTTACCCCTACAACACGGGTATTAAACCAAGCTATTAAGCGCCATTACCAAGCAGCTCCAACCGTAAAACCTAACCTTTGGCTCGAGCAGCGCAACACTTTTTTTAACAACCGGACACAAAGTGTAAACAATTAAATACAAAAAACATTACGTAACTACATTTTTAAAAGAGGTTTTATTTTTATAAAACCTCTTTTTTATTTATTTATATCAATATCTTAAACTTTAATAAACTAAAAGCATCAAGCTAATACATGCTCGCTTACCCTAAAGCGTAAGGTATAAACCTATTGACTAAGTAAACGTCTTATTAAATTTACAGTTTGCTCAAATGCTAAATCTGCTCCCCCTCTTCCCCAAACTTAAAATCTAGTTGATTATCTAGCTCAACACGACAACAACACATAATCGCAGTAGCAATATTTATTGCAGGAGTAATAAAAATGAGTGAAGCAAATAATCCACTAGGTTTAGTTGGTATTGAGTTTACTGAATACGCAACACCTGATGCAGACTACATGGATAAAGTGTTTACTGATTTTGGTTTTTCAAAATTAAAAAAATTTAAAGGCAAGGATATTGTCTATTACAACCAAAACGACATTCACTTTTTACTAAATAACGAACGCGATGGTTTTTCTGCTGAATTTGCAAAAAGTCATGGCCCAGCAATTTGCTCTATGGGTTGGCGCGTTGAGGATGCACAGCATGCATTTGAAACAGCTGTAGCACGTGGTGCAAAACCCGCAACCGACTCAACCCATAAAGACTTACCTTACCCCGCCATTTACGGTATTGGCGATAGCCTGATTTACTTTATTGAGCAATTTGGTGATAAAGGGTCTATTTATGAGTCTGACTTTGAAGATTTATCATCACCTAATGTAGTTGAAGATAAAGGCTTTATACGTATAGATCACTTAACTAATAACGTTTACAAAGGCACTATGGAAACATGGGCAAACTTTTACAAAGACGTGTTTGGTTTTACAGAAGTACGCTATTTCGATATTAAAGGTCAAAAAACAGCGTTGCTATCGTATGCATTAAAATCACCCTGTGGCACCTTCTCAATTCCTATTAATGAAGGTAAAGGCAATAACAACAACCAAATTGACGAGTATTTAGGCGAGTATAATGGCCCTGGTGTACAACATCTCGCGTTTTTAACTGACGATTTAGTTAGCTCGCTTGATAAGCTTGATAAATCGACCATTGCTACTTTAGACATTATTCCTGAGTATTACGACACTATTTTTGACCGTGTGCCGTGGGTTGCAGAAGATAAAGAAAAAATTCGCGAGCATCAAATATTAGTCGATAGCCAAAGTGAAAACTGCTACCTATTACAAATTTTCTCTAAAAACCTATTTGGACCTATTTTTATAGAAATGATCCAACGTGTAGATGATGGTGGTTTTGGTGAAGGTAATTTCCAAGCATTGTTTGAGTCAATTGAGCGAGACCAAGAGCGCCGCGGCGTTTTATAACTTTTTTGAGTAAATTAAAAGCAGCGATCTTCGCTGCTTTTTGTCGTTTTAATATTTAAAAAGTAGGGTGCAAGATACAAGTATGCTTAAATAAATGCATGCACCCAACATCAAACCTAAAGGATAAGTAATGAGCCAAATTAACGAAACCCACAACATTAATTTAACTAGCTGGGTAGAGTCGGCCAATATTAAAGGCTGTGACTTCCCGATTCAAAATTTACCTTTTGCAGAATTTCGTACTAAAAACACAAATGAAAAATTTAGAGGCGGGGTTGCTATTGGCGATCAGGTTATTGATTTAGCAAAATTGAGCCACTTAAACATTTTTACCGGTGATGCTAAAACAGCCCTGGATGCAGCAAGCGAATCAACACTAAATACATTTATGGGTTTAGGGGGGCAATACTGGTCAGCACTGCGCTTAGCGCTTTCAAAAGCATTGCGTGAAGGCGCACAGCAACAAAAAGAAATGCAAAGTACCCTTATTCCTCAAGCTGATATAGAGTTTTCACTGCCGTGTCGTATTGGTGATTACACCGACTTTTATACCTCAATTTACCATGCAACAGCCGTTGGTAGCTTGTTTAGACCAGACAACCCGCTTTTACCAAACTATAAATGGGTGCCGATTGGCTATCATGGCCGCTCTTCATCTATTGATGTATCGGGGCAAACATTTCACCGCCCTAAAGGGCAAACTAAAGCGCCCGATGCAGATACCCCATCATTTGGCCCATGTAAACGCCTAGATTACGAGTTAGAGCTTGGTATTTACTTAGGCAAAGGCAATGCGCTGGGTGATGCTATCGCCATTGAAAACGCTGAAAACCATGTATTTGGTTTTTGTGTATTTAACGATTGGTCAGCACGAGATTTACAAGCATGGGAATACCAACCATTAGGCCCGTTTTTAGCTAAAAACTTTGCATCAACCGTATCGCCTTGGATTGTCACCACTGAAGCACTTGCACCTTTTAGAACTAGCTGGACACGTGATGAAAACGATCCACAACCAATGCCGTACCTAGAATCTGCCGCTAACCGCGAGCAAGGAGCATTTGATATTCAAATGGATGTTAAAATTCAGACTCAAAAAATGCGTGATGAAAACCACCAACCTACGCAGGTCTCTGCCTCAAGCTTCAAACATTCATATTGGACTGTGGCGCAAATGGTGACCCATCACACTGTAAATGGCTGTAACTTTATGCCAGGTGATATGCTCGGCTCTGGCACCCAGTCAGGCCCTACACATGAAGAAGCGGGTTCTTTATTAGAGCTTTCTCGTGGTGGTAAAGAAAAAATAACCCTGAGTAATGGTGAGCAGCGCAGCTTTTTAGAAGATGGCGATAACGTAATTATGCGCGGCTGGTGCGAAAAGCCAGGCTATGCCCGTATTGGCTTTGGTAGTGTAGAAAGCACAGTATTACCTGCTAAATAACTTATTGGTTATTGATATGTCCTAAATAAGCAAACACATTTGAGGACAACACATAGCAAATAAAAAAGCCACCTAGTTAAACTAGGTGGCTTTTTCGTATCTAAAGTACGGGTTGATTAAAGGTCTTTTTCAACCTCATCAAATAGCGCAGTAATATTTTGCGCTGGCTCTTTCGTCGCTAAGCTTACAACGACAATTGCAATACTTGCTAAAATAAAGCCTGGTACAATTTCGTACATGTAACTGCTTAAGCTTTGCCCATCAATCATAAATGGTGAGTAAATCCAAAACAGAACCGTACCAGCACCTACAACCATACCTGCTAGTGCGCCTTCAAAGTTCATGCGTTTCCAGTACAGGCTAAATAAAACCAGTGGGCCAAATGCCGCACCAAAACCTGCCCATGCATTACTTACTAAGCTTAATATTGAGCTGTCTCTATCGTACGCTAAGTAAATAGCACATAGAGCAACTGCTGCTACACTAATGCGTCCTACAGTAACAAGCTCTGTGTCGCTTGCTTCTTTGCGTAAAAACGTTTTGTAAAAATCTTCAGTTAACGAACTTGAGCTAACAAGTAACTGCGAAGAAATTGTACTCATGATTGCAGCTAAAATAGCCGCCAATAAGAAACCAGCAATTAATGGGTGGAATAATAACTCAGAAAGAATTAAGAAAATGGTTTCTGGGTCTTCAACAACAATGTTGTTTTCGTAAGTGTACGCGGCACCAAATAAACCAGTACCCACAGCACCAATGGCTGCAACTATCATCCATGTCATACCAATACGGCGAGCCGTTGGCATATCTTTTACGCTACGCACCGACATAAAACGTACAATAATATGAGGTTGACCAAAGTAGCCTAAGCCCCATGCCATTGCCGAAATAATCCCTAATGCAGAGCCTGCACCTATCCAATTAAGCATATCGGGGTTTACGCTATGAAGTGTTGACTCTAGCGGTTGATCTAATAAAGAGTAAGCAACGGTCGGTACCAGTATCAAGGCAATAAACATAATACAGCCTTGCACAAAGTCAGTTAAGCTAACTGCTAAGAAGCCACCAAATAAGGTATATAAAACAACAACACCAGTGGTGATGTATAAACCCATTTCGTAACTTAAGCCAAATGAGCTTTCAAACAATTTACCGCCTGCTACAACACCTGATGATGTATAAAGCGTAAAGAACACAATAATTACTACCGCAGAAACTACACGTAAAAGGTTTGATTTATCATTAAAACGATTAGAGAAGTAGTCTGGGATTGTGATTGAGTCGTTCGCTTTTTCAGTGTAAACACGCAAACGAGGCGCAACTAAAAAGTAGTTTAACCACGCACCAATAACCAAGCCTATTGCTATCCATGTGCTACTAAAGCCAGTAACGAACATAGCGCCAGGTAAGCCCATTAAAATCCAACCGCTCATATCCGATGCGCCAGCAGATAATGCTGCAACACTTGGAGATAAGCTACGTCCACCTAGCATATAACCCGAAACATCACTTGTAGACTGTTTGTATGCATAAAGTCCAATGCCAAGCATGACTATAAAATACAATGCCAGTGAAATAATCATTCCTGTTTCCAAATTCGCCTCCACAAAGTTGTATAAAACAGGCTTTTAATCCTAATAATGACTCTTAAAATATTATAATAAAGACACTATTGGGGTAAAAACCATCCGTCTTGACTATACCATGCTTAAAGGTGATAACTCCAACTTGTTACACTGAAGTGAACAAAAAACAGCCGGATTGACTATTTAACCCTCAAACACCCGATATACGGTAAATTTATTTACATATATAGCTAATATTTAATAACAATTCATTAAATCAATAATAATTACCTAATGCTATTTCGAACGTTTTGCCATATATTATAACCATTACTAATAATTATTATTTTGTACGGAACTATTTATGTATTTTTATGCTGCACGCCAACCTATTTTAGACCGCGAAAAGGAGCTTGTTGGATACGAGTTATTATTTCGTGATGGCGTTGATAATGTATTTCCAGACATAGACGGTGACGAAGCAACAACGAAGCTAATCGAAGGGAGTCAGTTTAATTTTGGCTTAGAAGATTTAACTGGCAACAAACCCGCCTATATTAACTTTACCCTAGAAACCTTACTTAAAGGTTACCCTACTATGTTAGGGAAAGAGACGGTCGTTGTAGAAATCCTTGAAACAGTGCAACCAGGTAAGCGCTTACTGGCTATTGTTAAAGATTTAAAAGAAAAAGGCTACACCCTAGCGCTTGATGATTACATTCACCAACCAGTATGGCGCCATTTTTACCCATTTATCGATATTATAAAAATAGACTTTTTAACTACTGATGAAAGTGCAATAAAAACCATAATTAACGATATTAAAGCCTATCCACACGTCAAGCTTTTAGCTGAAAAAGTAGAAACCTATGAAGCTTATAATTTAGCTCTTGAGCTTGGGTTTGAATATTTTCAGGGGTTCTTTTTTTCAAAGCCTGAAATGGTACAAAGTAAAGCACTGCCGCCATCAGAAATGGCATTAGCAGAGCTGCTTTACGAAACCTCATCTGTTGAAATGGATCTTAAAAAGATAACCGATGTGTTTGAACGTGACGTAAATCTATCATACAAGTTATTGCGTTATTCAAACTCAGCTGCGTTTGCGCGCAGAGCCGAAATAAACACAATCAAACAAGCACTCATCGTCCTTGGCGCTAACGAAATTAAAAAGCTGTTATCTTTGTTATTTGCAGCGCAAGTTTCTGCCGATAAACCTGTTGAGCTAATTAGGCTTTCGCTAACACGTGCACGATTTGGCGAACTACTTGCTATTTCACACGGGCAGTTTAAAGATACCGGCATGGCCTTTTTAACTGGCATGATGTCGCTTATGGACGCTATTTTAGATGAAACCATGGAAAGCGTTATGCAAAAGCTCCCGCTGTCTGCAGAGATAAAAGCTGCGCTATTGAATGACGAAGGCCTGCTTGCTCAGTATCTAAACTTGGTTAAGTTTTATGAGCACGCAGATTGGGAAGCCGCCAACGAAATTGCTAAACAGTTAAACTTAGGAGAAGAAGTTACCAATGCATACCATGACGCCTTAACGTGGGTTAATGAGCAAATGCAGCTGATGGTTAAAGAATAATAAACATTAGGGCTTATTTAAGCTCAAAATACACATAAAAAATGCCAGCAATTGCTGGCATTTTTTATAGCTGTTATTTATAAGCTTTCTAAGAAGTCTTCATCAAAGTCTTCAGGCTCTTCTTTGATTGGTGGGTTGCCGTCGTATAGCTCATAAAGCTGACGCTGAAAGTATATGTCTTTAACAAACAAATACGGGTCAAGAGAGTCATTAAGTAGGCCTTCTTGCGGGATAAGTGAAGCACGAGCTTCAACCGCTTTAAGCGCAAAAACTAAAATAGTTTGAGGCGTAGTCAGAGCGATTTCTGGTAACACAAAGTTATCAACGACATCGCCTGTTAAGTTACGCGCTGTAGTTGGTCCCATTGCCGGCAGCATAATATATGCGCCATCGCCAACGCCCCACACGCCCAATGTTTGGCCAAAGTCTTCATCTACCAGCTCAAGTCCAAGTGAACTTGCAACATCAAAAATACCAAACACACCTACCGTAGAGTTAACTAAAAAACGCGCTAAACTCACGCCTGCGTTGCCCGCTTTACCTTGTAGCCCTGCGTTTATCATATCAACAGGCGCACTAATATTATCGGTAAAGTTAACAATCCCATTGCGTACAGGTACAGGGGTCACTTCTACATACCCTACAGCCACAGGGCGTAAAATATAAGCATCAAGAATATCCATATTAAAGTCGTACAATGGACGATTAATGCTTTGTAGCGGGTCGCGCTCATCAACTTTGTTTTCTGGTACTTGTGCACATCCGGCTAGCACCAATAAACATAAAAAAGTAAAACTATGCTTTAACATCTAATGTCCTTAAGGTATTAATGTATCAATTTTAAGTTGGTAGTCACTTACGTTTTCACGTTGTAGTGTCTCAGAGTGACCCTCTAACTCACCACTACTTGGCATAACTGACTCATCGATTGAGATCCGCGCTGTGATCACAATATCTTTAGCACTTGATAAGTTTAACCCATCAACCATCGCATTAGCATCAGTGAGTTGCACCGTTAGCGGAAAGCTGTATTCATTTAGTTTAACAACCGCTAATGGCATAGGAGAGCCTTGAGCAGCCTTGGCAAAAATAAATAAAGTCCCCTGCTGTGGCTGCTTATCGAAAAGCTCATTCGCTAAGCTCACCGTAACACTAATAGCACTATTAGCAGAGACCGGCATTACAGAGCCCTCATTTTGCATTTGTTGCTCTATATCGGAAATACGCTGCGCTATCATTGAATAACGCGTATCGCTTTTATCCATGCTTGCCAGTAATACTTCAAACGCCGCTTTGGCTTGCGGCCAGTCCTTGCGCTCATAGGCAATAAGCGCTAATAAAGAAATAGCATCAAGGTTTGTTGGTTCAACCTTTAGCACTTTAGATAGCATACCCGCTGCACGCGTCATGTTCTCTTCACTGCCTTCAAGCAGTAAAACTTGGCTGTAGCTAATGAGTACTTGCATGTTGTCTGGGTTCATTCGAAGGGCTTTATCAAACGATTGCTGCGCCATATCAAATTCGTTTAACGACATAGCCACACGTCCAAGCAGCATCCACGCAACTTCGTCATCGCCTGACTCACTAAGCTTAGTGCGCAGCGCTAGAGCAAACGCTTGCAACTCGTTTTGAGTTAGAGGCTCACCTTTTTGCATTACCGCACGCTCGCCATAATCTGCAAGGTTATCCATTGCATCATACCACGCTGCTATTTGCTGCTGGCTCCCTGTAAAGGTGTAAAAAACACCGGTGAGGGCTAATAAAAATGCTGCGCCTGTTAAAGCAAAAATACGGTTATTACCTTTGCTATTAAGCGATTTTTCTGGTGAAAGCTCGTTCAATAAACGACGTTTTAGCTCAATAACCGATTCACTGTGGCTTTGCGCATCAATACGTTGATTTTCTAAGTCGTTTTGCAGCTCAACTAAACGCTGCTCGTAAATGCTGATCAATTCTGCATTAGCATTGTGAGTAATGGTTTGCACGCGCTCTTTTTTTAAAAAAGGCAACATAATAAAAGCCAGTGCAATTAGTGTGAGTAAAGTAAAACACGCCCACATTAAAATCATTAATTTTGCTCCTGACGTTTATTTTCTGCAATTAACTTAGCAAGTTTTGCTTCATCATCGCTGTTCCAGGTTTGCTTAACTGACGCCTTACGCTGGCGAATTACAATAAAACCAAAACCCAAAATAACAATAAGTACAGGTAAAACCCAAAGTACTAATGTGGCTGGTGTTACAGGCGGATCGTAATGAACAAAATAACCGTATCTGTCTATCATGTAATCGATTACTTCGTCTTTTGTTTTACCTTCTTTTACCAACGCGAGTACCTTGTCGCGTAAATCTTTTGCAACAATGGCATCAGAGTCTGCAATATTTTGGTTTTGACATTTAGGGCACCTGAGCTCTTTGGTTAACTCTTCAAAGCGCACAGCTTGTTGGTTATTGTCAAACTGGTAGCGATCTTGCTCGGCATACACTGCCATACTTATAAAAAAGCTCAGGGTTAATAAAAACACTCGCATTAATTTAGCTCCTGCATAACAGGGGCAAATTTAGCACGCCATACGCGCGGGTTTAGATCCCCTGTATGGTGTAATAAAATTTTACCCGTTTTATCCACTAAAAATGTTTCAGGGGCACCTGATACACCTAAATCAAGTGACAAGGTACGGTGCAAGTCTAAAATATTAAACTGGTATGGGTCGCCAGCACGGCTGAGCATATCACTCACATCGGTACGCAAAGCTTGCATATCAAATGGACCATCAAAATCGGCATCGTAGCCTTGTACATAGTACAAACCAATAATTTTTACGCCTTGCTCACGCAGCTTGGTTAAATACCCAAGTTCAACTAAACATGTAGGGCACCAAGTCCCCCATACATTAAGTAAATAAACTTCGCCTTTTAGGCTTTCATCTGTCCAGCGCTTATCATCTTGCATTAAATCAGGCAGGTTAAACGCAGGCATCGTTTGGCCTAGTCGACCGGTTTGAATTTCACGCGGGTTGGCAAACAAACCTTGATACAAAAATACACATAAAAATATAAATATTAATAACGGTGCTAAAGCTAAAATTTTACGGTTCATTACGCATTCTCCAACGCTTTTTTGCGTGTACTTGCTGATGTACGGTAGCGTTTATCAAATAAAATCATAAACCCTGCAAGCGATATAAGTACACCGCCTATCCACATCCAACGCACGAACGGTTTGTGATAAATACGCAGTGACCATGCCCCTTTACTTAATTGCTCACCGAGCGCTAAATATAGGTCGCGAGTAAAGCCGGCATCAATTGCCGCTTCGGTCATAAATTGCATACCAATATCGTATTTGCGTTTTTCTGCATGTAACTCAGTCACTAGCTTATCGTTATTGAATACCGACACTACACCAGCATGCCCACTGTAGTTAGGGCCGCGTATTGATTTAACGCCATCAAATCGGTATTCGTATTGGTTAAGCGTGACAATATCGCCTTGCTTCATAGAAACATCACGCTCCACCGAGTACGCCGAAGTAAGTGTTACGCCAGCAATAACAAATGCTAAACCAACGTGACCTAGCACCATAGCCCAGTAGCTAATGCCTAAACGTTTAATGCCTTCTTTTAGCGTCCCGTGAACCGACGCCTTGGCGTATAAATCTATGGCAGTAGAGACTGCAACCCATACACCTAATGTGGTGGCTAATAATGTAAGTGGTTTTACGACATCGTAGCTTGAGAACAACCACGCACAGGTAATAACAACACTTATTAACACACCTATTAATACTTTATTTTGTAGTACAGCCCACTTGTTTTGTTTCCAACGAAGAAAAGGCCCTATTCCCATTAATATGGCAAATGGTACTAATAAAATGGCAAACATTTTATTAAAGAACGGTTCGCCAATAGAAATACTGCCTAGGCCCATTTCTTTATGCACCATAGGTAACAAAGTACCTAAAAGAACAATTAATGTGGCTACCACTAAAAAGATGTTGTTAAGCCATAAGGCCACTTCGCGTGATACAAACTTGTAACGGCCTTCGCTTTTAACTTGTGATACGCGCAGCGCATACAACGATAAACCGCCGCCAACAACAATGCCTAAAAAGGCTAGAATAAATAAACCTCTATCGGGGTCAGTGGCAAATGCATGCACCGATACAATAATACCTGAGCGAACAATAAAGGTGCCTAATAAGCTTAGGGAGAATGCAGCGATGGCAAGCAGCACAGTCCACGATTTAAATACACCGCGCTTTTCTGTCACGCTCAAAGAGTGCAATAAAGCCGTAGCGACTAGCCAGGGCATAAGCGATGCGTTTTCTACCGGATCCCAAAACCACCAGCCACCCCAGCCAAGCTCAGAGTAAGCCCACCAGCTGCCTATGGTTATTCCTAAACTTAAAAAGCCCCAAGCAGTCATCGTCCATGGGCGAGACCATTTAGCCCAGGTGTTATCAAGTTTACCTGTTAAAAGTGCTGCAATAGCAAATGAAAACGCAACCGATAACCCCACATATCCCATATACAGTAATGGCGGATGAATGATCATACCTGGGTCTTGTAGTAGCGGATTTAAATCACGCCCTTCAACAGGGAAATACGGCAGTAAGCGTTCAAACGGGCTTGAAAGCAGTAGTGTGTACATCATAAAACCGACACCTAAAAAGCCAAGCACACCTAAAACACGTGCACGCAACACCCAAGGTAGCGATTTAGAACGCATAGCAACCACGGCGGTCCACCCTGCTTGCATTACAAGCCACAGTAAAATAGCGCCTTCGTGCCCACCCCACGTAGAGGTAATTTTATAATACCAAGGCAACGTACTACTTGAATGGTACGCCACATAAGATACCGTAAAGTCATCTGTTAAGCTGGCATAGATAAGCGCAGCAAACGAGAGAAGTACAAAAGCAAATTGCCCAACGGCTAAAGACGGGGCCGCACGCATTAAACGAAGATTACCGGTATGCGCGCCCCACAGCGGAAAAATACACAGTAAAACGCTTAGCACCATGGCAAGCGTTAAAGAAAAATAACCAAGTTCTGGGATCATATTAGCTACCGCTATCTAGGTTGTATTTTGGTTTTTCGTGTTTAATTCCTTTTACGGCTTCTGCTACTTCTGCTGGCATGTATTCTTCATCATGCTTAGCCAGTACTTCAAAAGCTTCAATCACGTTTGGTTCTACAAGCACACCTTGCGCTACAATACCTTGGCCTTCGCGAAATAAGTCAGGCAAAATGCCTTGGTATTTAATTGTTACCAATGGCCCGGTATCAATCAATTTAAAGCTGACTTGTAAACTTTGTTCGTTACGAATGACAGAACCCGGCACAACCATACCGCCAATACGCAACTTTTGCCCTATTTGCGGTTTTTCTTTATCTGGGCCTTTGCCGTCTATTAGCTCGCTTGGTGTATAAAATAAGTTTATGTTTTCTTGTAGCGCATAAAGCACTAGGCCTACAGAGGCACCAATACCAAACAGTACTGCAATAATTACCAATAGGCGTTTTTTACGTCTTGGGTTCATGAGATTTGTTCCTGCTTCGCTTTTTTAATTCGCGCTTCGCGCGCAACTTGCTGCTCTACTGAGGCCATAATACGTTTTGTATCACGTAAAGAGCTAAATAAAATGCCCAACAAAATTAAGGCGCATGTACCAAATGAAAGCCACACGTAAAACCCGTAGCCTCCCATTGCAATAAAATCAGAAAAAGAGTCAAACTGCATAATTTACCCCTTACTTAACAAGGCTCGAACCCAAGGTCGATGCTTTTCACGTTGTAATATTTCATTTTTAAGGCGAATTAACGTTACAGTGCCCACAAACGCTGCAAACGCTAAAATATTTACCATAAGCGGCCAAAACATACTTGGGTCAATGGCTTTTGTATCAAGCTTTGTGATTGTTGCGCCTTGGTGCAGAGTGTTCCACCACTCTACGGAGTAGTGAATAACAGGTAAATTAATTACCCCTACAATGGCTAAAATAGACGCTGCGCGCCCTGCTGATTTTTTATCTTCAAAGGCATGGTAAAGCGACAGCACGCCTAAGTATAAAAACAATAAAATAAGTTCAGAGGTTAAACGTGCATCCCATACCCACCAAGCACCCCACATAGGTTTACCCCATGCAGCGCCGGTAATTAAGGCAATAGCTGTAACACAAGCTCCCACCGGGGCAATAGCAATTACAGCAAGTTCAGCGTTACGTAATTGCCACACTAAAGCGACAATAGCTGCTATAGCCATAGAAGAGTATGCGCCCATAGACAAAATAGCCGATGGAACATGAATGAAAATAATACGGTAGCTGTCTTTTTGTTGATAATCAGCCGGTGCAAAACCTAAGCCCCAAATCCAACCAACAAGCATACTTATAACCGTAACAACGGCAAAATAAGGCAGTAACGTATTACATAATTGATATGCGCGCTCTGCTTTTGCGTAGGGATGTAACCACTTCCACATATTAACTTACACTCACTTTTAATGCTGACGATATGGCGATGGGTGCGCACATAATAGCAACTACTAACATGGCCCCAAGAATGGCAAGCTGCCCGCTATAATCCAGCGACATAGTACTGGTATCAATGGCTGACGTTGCAAAAATTAAAACAGGAATATACAAAGGCAACACTAATAGGCTCATTAAAATGCCGCCTTTTTGTAATCCCACAGTAAGGCCAGCCCCAATTGCACCAATAAAGCTTAATAATGGCGTGCCTAATAATAATGTTAATACGGTCGCTAACAGCGCAGAGCTCTCTAAATTAAGCAATAAAGCAAATAACGGTGTCATTAATACTAATGGTAAACCGGTAACAACCCAATGCGCCGCGACTTTAGCCAACACGGTGAGTGATAGCGGGTACGATGAAGCAATTAACTGCTCTAACGAGCCATCGTTATAGTCGTCTCTGAATAATTTATCGAGTCCAAGCATGGTAGAGAGCAAAGCTGCTACCCAAATAATACCTGGCGCCATTCTGTTTAATAGACCGGGCTCTGGGCCAATTGCTAACGGAAATAAAGAAATAACAATGAGAAAAAACAAGATAGGATTGATAATTTCAGCACGCTGGCGAAACGCAAGCTTTACATCTTTACTAAATACCGCACTAAACAGCAGCCAATATGAATGTTGACGAGTCATCAGTAACGATACTCCAAGGTCACCGTTTGTAGGTTTTCAAACTGTGTTGTTAAATCTTGATGGGTTGTTAGTAAAATAGCGCCACCACTTTTTAAGTGCTCAGAAAAACGTTTTTGTAAAAAAGCAACGCCATTTTTATCAAGTGCAGTAAAGGGTTCATCAAGCACCCATAGTTTTGCATCGCTTAACCATAATCGCACTAAAGCGACACGACGCTGCTGCCCTGCAGAGAGCATCCTTACCGGCACATCTTCAAGGCCCACTAAGCCAAGCTTAGCTAAAATTGGATATAAGTCGGGCTCATTTGTATAGCCGTTAATGTGTAACCAATGGCGTACGTTTTCCAGTGCGCTGAGCTGCACATTGACACCGGTTTTATGGCCTATAAATAGCAGGTCTGTGGCGTACTCTTCATAATGCTTGGTAATAGCTTGCTGGTTATAAAAAATAGCGCCTTCATCAGGCACACTAAAGCCTGCGACAATACGCAATAATGATGTTTTGCCAGCCCCGTTAGGACCTGCTAATTGCATGATTTGACCGCTATTTAGGCTAAAATTAAGATCCGCAAACAAACAACGTTCTTGCTTGATGCAGGTGACGGACTTAATGTGTAACAAGATGACGTTTCTCTATGCCAAAAATTAGGCGTTAGTCTACCATAATGATAGGGTAATACGAATATTGCTTTAAAATCGATTCACGAAAATTAGCGAAAACTTGATTTAAAATAATGAATAATCCAACGCAAATCACATTATCTAATTCATTGGTTAATAACCAAAGCGCCCCGAGCACTTCGCACGAATTAGTACAATTACCCGAGCAGGTACTTGCGGCTAAAAAGATTCAGTTTTCAAAAGGCTCAATTACACTCGATGTTTTAATAGATAAACACTGGCAAACTCTACGCTTAGGCATAACGCATGCCCCACAAAATACAGACAAAATAGCAAGTGCTAACATACAGCTCAGCGCTGATGGAAAGCAGCTAAGTATTACTCCCAACAATACCAATATTACACTTAACAACGCATCACAACTGCAGCGTTTTTTAAATTATGTTAGTACCGGTAGTGAAATACAAAGTAAACCTTTGCCAGTCAATGTACAGCTTTCGCCGTCACCGCAGCTTTTGATACCTAGCCTTAATGCCAGTATTGCAATTAACAAAGAAACCGCACAGCTGTTAAATACCGAGCAGCTATTACAGGTACTTATTAATACAACCAATAAAGGCGCACAAATAAATGTTATTAACCGCTTTGCTGACACCGTCCATACTCAAACTCTCAGCCAGCATAAAATTTCGCAGCTATTAACTAACTTACTGCCCAGCGCGCAACTACAAGCAACGCCTAAATTAGCTATTATTTCGCACCCTCAGCATAGCGGCTCNCCCCGGTAACCAATAAACAGCTTAGTGAATTGCCTAGCAAGCCCGTGGCAGTAAATATTACTAATCAAGCAGATAAGCTGCTCATTAAAACTAACTTACCTAAAATGCAGGTCGCACTTAATAACTCATTTAGTAAACCCTTTACCGACTTGGTTTTATCACTGCAGCAAAATGCAACCAGCCCCCCCGCTGATAAAACAAGCCCGCAGTTAAGTGCACAAAGCCCTATAAAGTCATGGTTACAAAGTAGCTTTAGCGATTTAAAAACGCGAATTAACGATGCCGTTAAATACTTTGAAAACAAACCCTTTGCGAGTAAAACGTCACCTTTGCAGGCTCAACAAGCTAAGCTTGATGTAAATAAAACGCCGACACCAATAAACACGCTAACAAACCCTAATTTAAGCAAGCTAAATATAACCGCAGAAGTTGCTAATCATTCTTTTACTCCTAACAGCCTTTTAGCTAAACACTTTGCGCAGCTGCCTCCTTTAGTGCAAATAACCCAGCAATTAAAAGCGAGTGTGTCGTTATGGCAATCAGCAAACAACACAGCTCAGCCCCAAGCAGTGAGCGCCCAACCAACAAATGTAAGTACGCAAGGCAACGCTTCTGCGCCGCTGAGTTTAAAAACACTACATGCCACAACTTCACAGGTAAATACTCCCAATCAACCCAGTTTGTCTCACTCGCTTTTTAACACAGCTGTAAGTCAGCAGTTACAACCAACAGAAGCTAAACTTTTAACCTCGCTTTTAAATTTGCCAACAGAGAGTGAGCGCCCAAATAGTGCTTCCAACCCTAAGACATTGTTGAGTAGCCAAATTACTGACATAGCAAGTAAAGCTACACAAAATACACCTGATCTTACGCGTTTAGTGAATCAAGCTTTTAATAGAATGGTCTCCAGTACTAATGTGCACCCAGCCACCATACAACGAGAGCTTTTAAGTACCTTACAACCGCTTACTACGCCAAACGACACACTACAAAGTAGCTTTACAAAAGGGCTTGAGCAACTTGCGGTTACTATTTTAGCGGCGCCAATAATAAGCCAACCAAGTACTTCGCTAACGTTTAATAACCACACAGGCGTGGATGCCCTACTTAATGTGCTTTTACCTACTTTTAAAGTAGGTAATGGCGCGGAAAAACTATTAGAGCAACTTCAACTAACACAAATACAAGAGCTTGCCCCAGAGCTGCTACAAGTTAAAAATACCCTTAGCCAAGTACAAGTAACTACGCCAAACCAACAAAGCGACACAAACCCGCTAGCACAGTTTTTATTTCCGATGAAACTTCCGCCTGAAGCGGGACAAACAGAGATAACCTTAGGGCAATATAAAAAAGCCAGTGTAGATAAAACCGAAAAAAACGTGTGGTTTGTTAGATTAAATTTTGATTATGCACAGCAAGGGCAATTACAAATAGTGGCTGAGCTTATGGACAAAGCGCTCGATTGCCAGCTGCTTGCCTCTAGCCAAGAAGTAAGTGCAATTGCACACCCTCACTTAGATAGCCTCAGGGCTAAATTAGCTCAGCATGGCTTGCAAGTAGGCGAGCTAAACTTAAAACGCGCAGATGCTAGTCATCAAGCGTTTTATCAATCGCATGCCATTATAAATATTAAGGTTTAACATGACTGACACCTCTAATTTAGCAGCAAATAATAAATCTGCGATTGGCCTGTTGTATGAAGCAGGAAGTACCCCCGCGGTAAGTGTAAAAGGGTTTGGCGAGTTGGCCGATGAAATAATCGCAGCAGCAAAACAAAAAGGCATTATGATCCACCAAGATGAAGCACTTGCTAAAACACTCTCACACTTAGGATTGGGAGAGGAAATACCTAAAGAGCTTTATTATGTTATTGCTGAATTGATTGCTTTTTCGTACGTGCTTCGTGGGCAGTTCCCACCTGGCTGGCAAGACTTTCAAGGTAAGCTAAATGTAAAGGCCTAACTAGGTGGATGAATTATACCTACCCCCTTTATTAAGTATTACTGCACATTGGTATTACGTGTAGTTAAAAGCAAAAAAGACGCTAGGCGTCTTTTTGTTTATGTAACGAAAATAATAGTTCAGCCTCAGCCCTAGGAAGCTCGCACTCGCGTATCACCTCATCTAAATCTGCGCCAAGCTCAACCATTTTAACAGCACGAGAATATATTTTTGCGTCTGGGTCATCATATTTTTGGGCAGCTTGTTGTTGCATCAACTCTTGATTTTGTTGCTCAACTTCAAGTACGCGCTTACCAATACTTAAAAGCCCTGTTCTGAGCTCAGACACTTCACTGCGTAATATATGTGTTTGCTCTGAGGTATCTTTTAATTGCTGTGATACCGCATTAAGCTCCGCCGACTGTTTATTTTTTAATGCAACAATTAGCGCTAGGGATATTAAACCTATCCCTAGCGCTGCTATTGCGATACTGAGTAACAACATAATTTTAGTGGTAAAGCTTAAATATCGCTTAACTCATCCCATTCGTCATCGCTAAGTAATTTATTTAAATCGACTAAAATAAGTAATTCGTTATCGCGGTTACATACACCTTGGATAAACTTAGCGCTTTCTTCGGTACCAACATTTGGGGCGCTGTCTATTTCAGAGCTGCGTAAATACACAACTTCAGAAACACTATCAGCTAAAATACCAATTACTTGCTCTTCTGCTTCAATAATTAAAATGCGAGAGTTATCAGTTGCATCTGCAGCAGGCAAACCAAAGCGTGCACGAGTATCAATAACAGTGACTACGTTACCACGTAAATTTATAATGCCAATAACGTATGAAGGTGCTCCAGGTACTGGGGCAATTTCGGTATAACGTAAAATTTCTTGCACCTGCATTACGTTGACGCCATACGTTTCTTCTTCAAGCTTAAACGTTACCCACTGTAAAATTTCATCGTTGTTATCTGCGTTTTTATTCGCTGATAATAGTCTATCTTCGCTCATGCTGTTACCCCGTAATGGTCGTTACTACTGACGGCTATCTAAGCCTTTTTCTAATAGTGCATTTAAATTATCTACATCTATTAAAGCACACATTTTTTCTTTAATAACACCGGCAAGCCAAGGGCGTTTGCCACTGTTTTTTCGCCATTTTACATCTTCTTTACTCAATGTAATGTTATTTATTAACTTTTCAGCCAATAAACCCCAGTTGCTATCGCCTAAGGTTATTAAATACTGATAATTAAGAGACGCCTCTAACTTTTCATCGTACTTTTCAGGCATTACCCAACGGGCAGTATCAACTACGTTTAGCTTTTCATCTCTATTAAGCATAACGCCTTTAAACCACTTTGGCTTACCAAATAAATGATTTACTTCACCTAATTGATGAATTCCTCCAAGCGCTTTCAAAGGAACAGCCAATGTTAAACCAGCCACTTCAAAAAACAGAGCCTGAAATTCACCTTCAAAGTAATCTTCTTGGCTATGTAATAAAGGGGCAGGTTCTGTACTTAACTGGGTTTGCACCTCAGGTGTCTCTACTGGCTCAGGCTCAATAGGTGCCGGTGGCGAAATAGTGGCGTCAGCCTCGCTATTACTCTCTTTTACTTGCTCAGAATAAAGCTGCTCGGTTACTTTTAATTGCGCTTTGGGCTTTAAAAGTACTTCGTCGTTTTGTAAGGCACTAGGTACTTGCTCAAGTAGCTTTGCTACAGGCTCAAGGTTTTCCTCAGGTTCGTCTTCGCATAATAGCGCCCCTAAGTATTGAGTCATTACTTTTTCATTAGCAAATAATTGCTTACTCATTCATTAACCTTGTCCAATTAAATAATCTAATAACGCTTTATAAGCGTAGACCCCACGCGAACGTGGGCAAAACTCTATGGGTACCTTTTGTGCAAGGCTTGCATCTCTAAACTTTGTATCAACGGGGATCACCCCTGGCCATACTTTATCTTTATATGTATTTTGTAACGTTTTGTAGGCTTCAAGCGACGCTTTTGTGCGCTTATCATACATAGTAGGGATTATAGTATATTGGTACTGTTTCGCTTGAGAGCTTTGCATTAATTCCATAGTGCGCATCATTCTATCAAGCCCTTTGAGCGCCAAAAACTCCGTTTGCACAGGCACTAAAATACGTTCGCTGGCGGCTAATGCGTTCACCATTAAAACACCTAAAACGGGCGGGCAATCAAGCAGCGCATAATCGTAATGTTCACTAATTTTTGCAAGTGTTTTTTTTAAAATTAAGCCCATTCCCGTTTTATTGCCCATGCTTCTATCGAGGGTTGCTATAGCCATCGTCGCGGGCAATATATCCAGGTTTTCCATGGTAGAGGGGCACAATGCTTGAAGTATTTCTTCACTTTGCATTGAGGTGCCGCGGGCAAAAATATCGTACACACTGACTTCTAAATCTTCAGAATCAATACCAAAATAGTACGTTAGTGAGGCGTGAGGGTCGGTATCAATGAGTAATACGCGTTTACCTTGCAAGGCCAAAATACCAGCAAGACTGACAGCCGTTGTGGTTTTACCTACACCGCCCTTTTGATTTGCTACTGTCCAAATCTTCACATTAAGTCCTAATTACTGTTCATTGCGCGTGGTGATTCTGATGCCACCATGAGGTAAACGAATTATTTTAATAGAGTTATCATCAGAGGGAAGTTCCACCTCTGGCTCAGGCGCAGCTTGTTGCACTTGCTCATCAGGCTCAGCTTCATTTTCGGTGGTTTTTTGTACTAAGCCATACTTAGAAAGCGCAATAACAACTTTACGATTCTCTGCTCGACCCGCTGCGGTGTCGTTTTCGGCAAAAGGTGAGTATTGCCCATACCCCTCGATTGCCATTCTAGCTGGGTTAATTCCTAACGTTTCTAATTCAACTAAAATAGAGGTCGCCCGTGCAACTGACAACTCCCAGTTAGAGCGAAACATTTCATTGCGAATACTTTCGTTATCTGTGTAACCTCTTACCCTTATGTAGTTATCTACTGGGGCAATAATATCTTTTACAATTTTTACGACTTGCTTAGCTCGCGCATGGGCCACAGAGCTACCACTTGAGAACAGCATTCCTGAACTTAGCTCAATAATAAGCCAATCTTGGTTGAGCTCTAAACTTGCTTCTCCATCACGAATTTCATCAATAAGTGCTGAATGTAATTTAGTTAACAAACTATCGAGTGGTTTACCTAAATGTTTTTGTTTTATATTGCTGGTATCACTATGTCCATCTAGCAGCTCTGGGCCAGACTCCTGTTTTTGAATGCTCTCACCGTACAATAACTCTTGCTCTGGGGTAACACGGTCAGTAAGTAGCCCTTCACCAGTAACGCCCTCACCTTGTTGCGATTGCTGCCTTGCTGATTTGTCAAAAACCTGTTCTAGGGAGTCTGAGAGGATTTGAAAACTTTCTTCTTTATTTATGGCAATGGCATACATAACCACAAAAAAGGCAAACATAATGGTCATGTAATCAGCATAAGAGACTAACCAACGTTCTGTATGTTGATTTTTTTCAGCTGATTGACGTAAGCGCCGGCGTAACATAAAAGTTACTCTACCACGACATTAGGGCGCTCTGTGCGATAAGCTTCAAGCTTTAATTCTATGTTTATAGGACTTTCGCCAAGGCTTATAGCAATCACCCCTTCGGCCATCATTTCATGGTAAAGCATTTTTTGCTCTACTCGCTGCTTAAGCTTATTGGCCATAGGTAAAAATAATAAGTTAGCTAAACCCACCCCATATATTGTTGCAATAAATGCGGTGGCGACCCCTGCACCTAGCTTTTGAGGGTCGGTAATAAATGACATTGCTTGAATAAGACCAAGTACAGCCCCTAAAATACCTATAGTTGGGCTATATCCGCCCATGGCTTCGTACACTTTACTTGCTTCAAGTAAGCGGTCTCGTTCAAGCATTAAATCTATTTCTAAGGTGTCGCGTAGCTTTTGCTCCGAACACCCATCTACTAGTAAGCTAAGCCCTTTTGCTGCATAAGGATCTGGGTGACTAAGTGCCTCTTTTTCAAGCGCTAAGTACCCTTCCTGACGAGCTTTATGCGACCACGTTTTAATTTGCTCTATGGCTTGCTCAATATTGTACTGGGGTGAAAAAAATACCCAATGGCTCATGCTTAGCGTTTTTTTAAAGGTGCTTGTCGCCGTTTGCAACATAACAGCCCCTAAGGTGCCGCCAAGTACAATAATAAGTGCAGGGCCATTAAATAACGCCGTGACAACGCCCCCCTCTAAAGAGTAACCAATCGCTATAGCGCCCAGCGCAATGATTAACCCTAAAACAGAGAGCTTATCCACAACCAGTCTCTCTTTTTATTCTTGCTGCTACGTCGTTTAACGCTAAATGCTCAGAGGCAAGCCCAGCGTTGGCAATAGCTTGAGGCATACCGTATACCACACAGCTTTTTTCATCTTGCGCCCAAATTGTTGCGCCAGATTGCTTAAGCATTCGCGCGCCATCACGTCCATCAGCGCCCATGCCGGTTAAAACAATAGCAAGTACATCTCCTTGATAGCTTTTGGCAACACTTGCAAAAGTCACATCAACGCTTGGTTTGTAGCTTATACGTTCACTATTATCTTCAAATACACGCAACGTTTTGTTACCACTTCGCCCCTCTACCATCATTTGCTGTCCACCAGGTGCTAAGTAGGCTGTGCCGGCTTCTAGCCTGTCACCTTGTTGCGCTTCTTTAACGCGTATTTTGCAAAGGCTATTTAAACGTGCCGCAAACGCAGGCGTAAATGCCGCCGGCATGTGCTGAATTAACAAAATAGGGTGTGCAAAGTTAGCAGGTAATTGGGTTAATATGGTTTGTAAAGCAACTGGCCCGCCAGTTGAAGTGCCAATAGCCACTATTTGATAATGTTTACCGCTGGCACGCGTGGGCATACTGGGTGTAGTTGTTGTCTGCACTGGGGCAGCACGTTGAAAGCTTCTATCAGGTTGTTTAAGCGAAGAGCTTGTTGTGGCTAGTTTGCTTGCAGGTGGAGCAGTAGTCTTACTTGATGTTAATGGCCTAACAGGGCGTGGTGCACGCCTGCGACCAATTTCCTTCACTTTGGCTTGCAATAACTTGATTGCATCTTCGTTATTTCGTGCAATGTCTTCAAACTTTTTCGGTAAAAAGTCCATAGCTCCGGCATCAAGTGCATCTAAAGTTGCGGTTGCACCGTCGCGGGTTAATGAAGAAAACATAAGTATTGGCGTTGGGTTACTCGCCATAATTTCTTTTACTGCGCTAATACCATCAAGCACAGGCATTTCTACATCCATGGTGATCATATCTGGACGTAACTGCGCTGTTTTTTCTACGGCTTCTCTACCGTTAACAGCAAAACCTATTACTTCAATACCGCTGTCTTGTTCAAGAATTTCGCTTACTCGACGGCGAAAAAAACTGGAATCGTCAACAACTAAAACTTTTACGGCCATTGCGCTCTCTTATTAAATTTATGTGTAGGCATACACAGGTATGCCTACATTTTATCCTGCGTAATGCTTAAGCATATTAGGTACATCCAGAATCAGCGCAATACCACCGTCAGATGTAATTGTTGCACCAGCCATTCCAGGCGTACCTTGTAATAACGCATCAAGAGGCTTAATAACAACTTCTTCTTGGCCAATTAATGAATCAACCACAAAGCCAACTTGCTGAGTACCTATTTGTACAATTACCACATGACCTTGCGCTTTTCGCTGAGAACAATCAGCACCTTTAACTAGCCAATGCTCTAAGTAAAATAGCGGTATCGCTTTTTTACGAACAATAATTGTAAGCTGACCATCTACCACATTGGTTTTGGTTAAATCTAAGTGGAATATTTCACTCACACCAGCAAGTGGTAACGCAAACGTTTGCTCACCAACAATAACCATCAGCGTAGGTAAAATAGCCAGTGTTAATGGTACTTTTATCTCTAAAATAGTCCCTACGCCCAACTCTGACTGTATACTCACAGAGCCATTAAGCTGCGTAATTTTAGTTTTTACTACATCCATGCCTACGCCACGACCAGAAATATCAGATATCTCTTCTTTGGTCGAAAAGCCTGGTGCAAATATTAAGTTATACGCTTCTGTATCTGTTAAGCGACTTGCCTGATCATGATCAATAACGCCTTTACTGATCGCTATTTTTTTCAGTTTTTCTGCATCCATACCTGCACCATCATCTTTAATGGTTAACAAAATATGGTCGCCTTCTTGCGAAGCCGATAATGTAACGTTACCAGTTCTAGGCTTACCCGCAGCTTCACGCGCTGCTGGCATTTCAATTCCGTGGTCAACTGAGTTTCGTACTAAATGCACCAACGGATCGGCCAGTGCCTCAACTAAGTTTTTATCTAAATCGGTTTCTTCACCTACAAGCTGTAAATCAATTTCTTTATTTAAGCTACGGGCTAAGTCACGTACTACGCGAGGGAATCGGCCAAACACTTTTTTGATAGGCTGCATTCGCGTTTGCATTACTGCACCTTGAATATCAGCAGTGACCACATCAAGATTTGATATCGCCTTACCCATCGCTTCACTGTCTGTATTGGTCGCTAAACTGACCAACCTATTTCGTACTAATACCAACTCGCCAACCATATTCATTATTTGATCTAAACGCTTTGTATCAACACGTACTGTGGTTTCAGCAGGTGGAGGCGTAGCTTTTTTAGGTGCAGCGCTACTCGCTGGTTTTTCAACCACTTTAGGTGTAGGCGCAGCGGCTTTTGCCGCCGGAGCTTGTTTTACTGCAGGTGCTGGCGTAGGTTTTGCTGGCGTTTGTGCTACAGGTGCAGCCTTAGGTGGCTGCGGTGCAGGTGTGTCAGCTTCTTTTGATTCTGGTGCGGCACCTTTACCATGCAATTCATCAAGCAGTGCTTCAAATTCATCATCGCTGATTTCATCATCACCGCTATCATTTGTAACAGCCGCTGGTGGTGCTGTGTGTTTTACTTCTGGCTCACTGCTTGAAGTATCTCCTGCAACCGGACCAAAACTACCTACACCGTGTAATTCATCTAATAAACTGTCAAATTCATCATCGGTTATATCTGAACTTGAATCTGGCTCTGCACTTGGTTGCGACACTGGGCTTTGCCCTTTGCCGTGTAGCTCATCGAGTAAGCTTTCAAATTCATCTTCTGTAATTTCGTCAATTTGCGTGCTATCTGCTGAAGGGCTTGAACCTGCCACATCAAATAGTTCATCAAATGCAAATGGGTCTTCATCATCTGTTGCGCTAACGGGAGCTGCGGGTTCTTGTTCAACAACTTCGGGGGCTGTTTCAGTAAGCTCGTCATCCGTAGGCGGTTGACCAAGTTTGTGAAGGGTTTCTAGTAATTGAGGGTCTGCTGGGTCTGGCTGTTCGCGGTTTTGAATAGTGGCAAACATTTCATTAATGGTATCTAGTGCTTGTAAAATCACATCCATTAATTCTGAATTAACGGTTCTAACCCCTTGGCGTAAGAGATCAAATACGTTTTCAGCACCATGACAGGCATCGACAAGCTCAGTCATAGCTAAAAAGCCTGCTCCCCCTTTTACGGTATGAAAGCCCCTAAAAATAGCATTTAGTAACTCAGTATCTTCTGGGTTATTTTCTAGCTCAACTAACTGTTCAGATAAAAGCTCTAGGATTTCTCCAGCCTCTACAAGAAAGTCTTGTAAAATATCTTCATCGACTTCAAAGCTCATGCAGTTACTCTCCTCTTAGAAGCCCAAACTTGATAATAGGTCATCGACCTCGTCTTGGTCAGATACAACATCATTTCGCGACTCTTTATCAATAATAGGGCCTTCAGGACCTGCTAATGTTTGTGCGGCAACCAGTTCTTCTGTTTCTTGTTGTTCTTTACTTTCAGCAATGCTGTCATCTTGTGCAGCAAATGCTGTTAAAAGGTGGATTAAACTTTCTTCTACTTCTCTGACTAATTCAATTACACGGCGGATAACCTGGCCGGTTAAATCTTGAAAATCCTGCGCCATTAATACATTAGTCATTAACGTTTGCAACTCATCGGTTTTATGATGAGAGCTGTTCATAAACTTGTCGATGCTGTGGCATAAGGTTTTAAACTCGCCCAGCTCTATCTCGCGGTTCATAAGCCTATCCCAAGTAGGCTTAATATGTGCAATTTCATCTGCTAGCTGCTGCGCAATAGGAAGGCTTGCTTCGACCGCATCCATTGTCTTATTAGCTGCATTTTCTGTCATTTCCATGACATAGTTTAAGCGCTTTTTCGCATCCGGTATTGCATCAGTGGTTAAATCGGTTAAACGCGTATCAAGTTCAAAGCTTTTAAGGGCTTCGTGTAATTGACGTGTTAACTTACCTACTTCAGCAAAAAGCTGCGATTGCTCTTGAGAGGCAGTATCTAAAATTAATTGATCTGCTTTATCTTGCTCACCGTTTTCTAAAAAAACGACGAGCTGACGAGCTTGTTCTAAAGTAATTTGAGGCGCAGCTGGTGCTGACATAAGCCTCTCCTCTCATTAACCTAAGCGTTCAAACACTTTTTCTAATTTAGTTTTCAAAGTACCAGCAGTAAATGGCTTAACAATATAGCCATTAACACCTGCTTGCGCTNCTGCCGCTATTATTTGTTCTTTTTTAGCTTCTGCCGTCACCATTAAAACCGGAATATGTTTTAATTTTTCGTCAGCTCTAATGGCTCTTAGCAAGTCAATACCCTGCATGCCTGGCATGTTCCAATCGGTTACAACAAAGTCAAAAACCTGATTTTGCAACATAGGTAATGCTGTAGAACCATCGTCAGCTTCTTGAACATTCGTGAACCCTAGGTCACGCAACAGATTTTTTATAATACGTCTCATTGTAGAGAAATCATCAACAACAAGAATTTTCATGTTTTTATCCAAAACATCCTCCGGTGAGGTCTTAACCTATAATTTACTTACTACTAGTTTATCCAGTCATTGATTTTTGCTTTGAGCTTAATCATCGCCTGACCATGTATCTGACTTACACGCGATTCACTTACATCGAGTATATGCCCAATTTCTTTTAAATTCATTTCATCGTTGTAATACAAAGAAAGCACCATTGCATCTCGCTCTGGTAAAGACTTTATTGCCTCTAACAATGAATTATTAAACCGTTCATTTTTAACATTATTAAATGGTTTGTCTAGCGCTAAATCTTGACCTGCAGGGCTAATAACATCTTCATCTACCCCTAGGTCTTCTATACCAAGCACTTTACTGGAATTAACATCATTTAAAATATGATGGTATTCTTCTAGCGAAATATCAAGTTTTTCAGCTACTTCAGTATCTTTTGGTTCTCTATTTAAGCTATTTTCTAATTCTGTGATGGTTTCGGCTACTAATCGGCTTTTGCGGTGCACCGAACGTGGTGCCCAATCCCCTCTGCGCATTTCATCAAGCATAGCGCCGCGAATACGAATACCAGCAAACGTTTCAAAGCTTGCCCCTTTACTGGCATCAAAGTTTTTTGAGGCCTCGATAAGGCCAATCATTCCCGATTGGATTAAGTCATCAAGCTGAACGCTAGGAGGAAGACGAGCTATTAAATGGCACGCCACTTTTTTGACAAGCGACGCGTGCTTTTCAACAATCACATTTAAATTTTGTGTTGATTGATATCCCATAGCTCTTTTCACCGATGTTGTCATAATCAGCCGTTTACTAGCTTCTCAATGAAAAACTCTAAATGTCCTGAAGGTTGATTAGGTATAGGCCATTTTACTGCTTTTGTCGCTAATGTTTTAAACGCGACTGCTGCTGGTGAATTAGGGAAAAGATCGACAATTACTTTTTGTTTGCGCGTAGATTTACGCATATTTTCATCATATGGAATAGTCGCAACAAGCTCCATAGACACATCTAAAAAGCGGTCTGTTACTTTAGAGAGCTTTGCAAAAAGCTCTTGGCCCTCGCGCATACTGCGCACCATGTTTGCAACAATTTTAAATTTATAAACGCCATGCTCGCGGCTAAGTACTTTAATAAGCGCGTAGGCATCAGTAATAGAGGTCGGCTCGTCACACACCACCACCATGACATCTTGCGCTGCACGAGAAAAACTCAGCACCATGTCAGAAATACCAGCGGCGGTATCTACAATTAAAATATCAAATTCGGTATTAAGCTCACTAAAGGCACGAATTAACCCAGCATGCTCAGATGGGGTTAGCTCCACCATACTTTGCGAGCCTGATGTAGCAGGCACGATTTTAATACCGTCTGGGCCTTCAACTAAAATCTCGTCAAGTTCGCACTCGCCTGAAAGGACATGAGATAAGTTTTTTTCAACACGTAGTCCTAGCATTACATCACAATTAGCTAGGCCTAAATCGGCATCTAATACTAATACACGATTACCCTGCTGCCCTAAAGCAATAGCAGTATTTAAAGAGACGTTGGTTTTACCCACCCCTCCTTTACCGCCAGTGACAGCGATAACTTTTACGCCGTTGTTGTTGTTTTGACTCATTTTGCGCAGGCCGCTTGCTTGATCTAATACTGTGTTAATCATACATCCCTACTGTGCTTGGCGCCACTGCTTGGTGCCTTGAATGTTGTGCTTTTGCTCTTTTTAAATACAATTGCTCAGCTTTTTTTACTAGTTTTTCAGCATTTGCAACGCGAATATCTTCTGGTACACGCTGACCATTAGTAAGATACCCTATTGGAAGACGATTTTGAATCGCTATACTAATAATCTCACCTAAACTTAATGATTCATCTAACTTAGTGAAAATACAACCGCTTAGCTGAACCTTTTTAAAATGTCTTACGGTTTCTTGCAGTACATTTATTTGTGCTGTGGCACTTAATACTAAATAACTACGTATATCTACTCGCTGGTTGCGCATTAACGTATTTAATTGCTCTGTAAGGCGTAAATCACGTTGGCTCATACCCGCTGTATCAATTAATACTAGACGCTTATTGCGTAAATGATATAAAACTTCAGCTAATTCATTGGCATCTTTTACTTGTTTAACACCACAACCAATAATACGACCATACGTTGCAAGCTGCTCATACGCACCAATTCTGTATGTATCAGTGGTGATTAGGGCAACTTTGTCGGCGCCATACTTTTGTGCGCCTAATGCGGCAAGTTTAGCAACTGTGGTTGTTTTACCTACACCAGTAGGCCCAACAAGTGCATACACACCCCCTTGGCGAAGAATTTCGTTATTGGTGGTTTGCATTTGATCTTCAACCATTTGCAATAATGCTTTCCAACCTTGCTGTCGCGATACGTCATCTGGAATAAAACACGCCATTTGCTCTGCAACGTCTTTATCTATTCCCATGCCAACTAAACGGTCAATCATGCATGCACGTGTAGGGTCGCGACGTGCCATATCTTGCTGCATTAAACCCGATACTTGGTGTTCTAGTAACTGGCGAATTGCGTTCATTTCATAACGCATCGCGCTCATTTGGGCGCTTTCGTTGTTATTAGTTTGGCTACGTGGTGCAACCGGCGCATCTAAATCGTCAAAGTCTTGATCTAAATCATCAAAGCCTAGGCTGTCTGCTTGGGTTTGCATGCGTTTTGGCGCTTCATTTTCGCGAGCAAACATATTTGTCGTACGTGGCTGTGCTGGCTCTTGGTAATGCTCAGACGTATCAATACCTGATTGCGAAAACATAGAGGCTAGCTCAGGAGAGCGAGGGCGTGGCGACTGACGCTCTAATAAAGCTTGTAAGCTATCAGCTACTTTTGCTTGTGGCTCAGGTTGCGCACGCTTAGGCTCTGGCTTTACAAAGTTATGAGTAGGCTGTTGCACGGCTCTTTGCGGAGCAGGCGCTGCCTGTTGTTGCGCTGCGGCTTTAGGGGCTGCTTTGTCGTAATCTACTGCGGCAACAATTTCTACACCATTAGCGAGTTTTTTGTTCGACATAATAACGGCATCAACACCTAGCTCATCTTTAACTTCTTTCAGTGCGGTGCGCATATCTTTGGCAAAAAAACGTTTAATCTTCATGGTTCAACCCCTGTTAAAATCTTTATTGTTGGCCTACTGAGCTGACAATCTTGATCTGTCTTTCATCTGGTACCTCTTGATAAGACATCACCCTTAAACCCGGTATGGTGTACTTAACAAAGCGAGATAACACAGTGCGTAACATTCCTGACGTTAGCAATATTGAAGGTTCTCCGGCCATTTCTTGATTCTGATGCGCTTCGTTTAATGATGTTTGAAGTCGCTCAGCAAGGCTTGGTTCTATTCCGGCACCTTCGTCGCCTGCATTTTGTAATGACTGATGCAACATCTGTTCCAACTCAGGCGCCAAGGTTATGACAGGGATTTCTGATGACATTCCCACAGCGTCTTGAACTATTAAACGGCGCAGCGAAATACGCACTGCAGCTGTTAAAACATCGGCATCTTGGCTACGTGGGCCGTACTCTACAAGGGTTTGAACAATAGAGCGCATATCACGAATAGCCACACCTTCGTTTAATAAATTTTGCAGTACTTTTACAACGGTTGTCAGTGGTAGTACTTCTGGCACTAACCCTTCTACTAAACGTGGATGGCTTTTTGCTAACATATCAAGCAGGTTTTGAACCTCCTCATGCCCTAGCAATAATGCGGCACTGTTAGTTAATAACTGGCTAATGTGGGTGGCGACCACAGTGGCTGAATCAACCACGGTGTAACCTAGTGACTGTGCTTCGTCTTTTTGATCAGGCTTTATCCACACCGCATCTAAGCCAAATGCAGGGTCTTTGGTTTCAACCCCTTTAATAGGGCCAAATACTTGCCCTGGGTTGATGGCCAGTTCATCGCCATGTTTGAGCTCGCCTTCACCACTTGAAACACCCATCATGGTAATACGGTACGCATTAGGGTCTAACTCTAAGTTATCGCGAATATGTACAGGCGGTACTAAAAAGCCAAGCTCCTGAGATAACTTTTTACGCACCCCTTTAATTCGGTTGAGCAGCTCACCACCTTGAGATTGGTCAACAAGCGGAATAAGCCTGTAGCCAACTTCTAAGCCAATAACGTCAATTTGTTGTACATCGTCCCATCCAAGCTCTTTTTGCTCTTGCTTGTTTGCAACGCCAGTACCGGCAACGGCACCACTTTCAGCCTCTTGGGCTGCTAGAGCAGCGGCTTTTAATTTTTGCTGCTGAGTAAAATAAGCTAAGTAGCCAAGTAGTGCGCCTAAACTTAAAAAAGCAATATGAGGCATACCCGGAACCAACCCCATAATGATTAAAATACCTGAGGCGATAAATAATGATTTTTCGTTACCTAATTGGGCTTTAAATTGCTCACCCATGTTATGTGATTCGTTTTGGCGAGTAACAACAATAGCAGTACCAATAGAGAGTAATAATGAAGGAAGCTGCGCCACAAGGCCGTCACCAATGGTAAGTAAAGTATATACTTCCATTGCGCGGCTAAAGCTCAAGTCGTGTTGGATCATGCCCACAAATAAGCCGCCAACAATATTAATAATTAATATCACGATACCGGCAATGGCATCGCCTTTTACAAACTTACTCGCCCCATCCATAGAGCCGTAAAAGTCAGCTTCGCGGGTTACTTCACTGCGGCGCTCACGTGCTTGCTCTGCACTAATAAAGCCAGCGTTTAAGTCGGCATCTATCGCCATTTGTTTACCCGGCATAGCGTCTAGCGTGAAACGAGCCGATACTTCAGAAATACGCCCTGCACCTTTGGTTATTACTACAAAGTTTATAATGATCAAAATTAAAAACACCACTAAACCTACCGCGTAGTTTCCGCCAATAACCACTGAGCCAAACGCTTCAATTACCTTACCAGCCGCATCGCCCCCGTTGTGACCCTCAAGGAGCACCACGCGTGTGCTGGCAACATTTAGGGCTAAACGCATAATTGTAGCGATTAACAGTACCGCCGGAAACATGCCAAATTCGAGAGGTTTCATGGTGTAAACAGTCACCAGTAAAACAACCAAGGCAAGAGCAATATTAAATGAAAATAATATATCAAGAAGAAATGGTGGCAGCGGTAAAATAACCATACCCAGCGCTGCAAGTACTAATAGCGGTGTGCCAACACCTTTGGCATACTCTTTTTTATCTTTGTTAAGTTGTTGTAATACCGCTTTAAAATCCATAACTCTACAATTCAATAAATTGACACTAGCCTGAAATAGCAATAACTATTCCAAGTATAGAGTCAGCAATAGATTCATTGAGTATTGATGCAAAATTTAAAGCAAGTGAGAGACAAGAGCGTATGGGCTTTATGGTTTGAATTTTCAGCCCCGTGTTGATATTTAGGCAAGGCGCCCCTGTAAAGTGTGGTTAGCTCAGCTTACCCTAATCGTATTTAAAATCATCCGGAATAGGCAGTTTAGACTTAAGAGGGATGGGGCGCTTTCCGCGACCTTTTTTAAAGCGTTTAAGCTGAAATACATAGGCTAAAACTTGCGCTACAGCGGTAAATAGCTGATCTGGGATCTGTTGGCCTATTTCAGCAGTATGATAAAGCGCCCGCGTAAGCATAGGAGATTCTACAATCGGTACTTCGTTACCTTTGGCTATTTTACGAATTTGCATAGCCATTTCATCTATCCCTTTGGCAAGTACAATCGGTGCACCTGCTCGCTCAGTATCGTATTTTAGCGCCACAGAATAGTGAGTAGGATTGGTTACAATTACGTCGGCATCGGGGACATCTTGCATCATCCTTCGCTGCGACATTTGCCTTTGTGTTTGCCTAATGCGCGCTTTAATTTGCGGATCACCCTCTGAGTTTTTGTACTCGTCTTTGATCTCCTGCATGGTCATTTTAAGTTGTTTGTTGTGGTTATAACTTTGATAAGGCGCATCTATTGCGGCAATAATCACCAAAGTGCACGACAACCCTAAAAACATCCACGAGAGCATTTCAAGGGCATGAATTATATTACTAGGTGCGCTTTCAATACTTAAATGCAAAATTTCATCAAAAAAAGTTTGAATCAAAAACACCGCAAAAATAGCCACCAGCGCAAACTTTAATATAGACTTTACAAGCTCTATCGCTGCTTGTGGGCCAAACATGCGTTTAAAACCCTTTATTGGCGACATTTTACTGGGCTTAGGTGCTGCAGCTTCCCAACTAAAATTAAAGCCGCCGAGTAAGGTATTTCCTATAAATGCTGCAATAACAATAATTAAAACAAACATCGCCACTGGAAACAGCAGCGCACTGGCCACCTCACTCCACACCGCAAACATTTTAGTGGTGTCGTAGGTTTCACTGCGATTTAAAGACAGCATCCTACCCATAATATTGTATAAGCCTTTGCCTATTTCGGGCCCATATAACAGCAACGAAATTGCAGAAAAAATAAGTACAAACATAGTCCCTAGCTCTTTTGAGCGTGCTATTTGACCTTTCTTTTTAGCATCTTCGAGCTTTTTGGAGGTGGGTTCTTCTGTTTTTTCTTGTCCTGAATCTTCAGCCATTGCCCCTCCTACACCGTACAGCCAACAAGGCTACACATTAGCTCAATCATTTTTAACCACTGAAATTCAAATTGGGTTACAAAATTACCTAAGGTAGCCCAAATAATAATTAAACCGGCAACTAATGTAAACGGAAAACCTATTGAGAAAATGTTTAATTGCGGTGCTGCGCGGGTCATAATACCAAATGAAATATTAATAATGAGCATGGCCGTAAGGGGGGCTAAAGCCAATACCAGTGCAGTGGTAAACATCCAGCTGCCCCACGTTACTATGTCCCAGTAATGATCAACAGCCCACCACTGGCCGTTTATAGGCAACACCGAAAAACTATGCACCACCATTTGAATCATCATTAAATGGCCATTAAAAACAAAAAATAACAAGGTCGCTAAAATTAAGTAAAACTGGCCAACTGCAGGCACACTCGCACCATTTGAAGGGTCTATAACAGAGGCAAAGCCCAAACCGGTTTGCATTGCCAGTATTTGCCCAGCAAGCACAAAGGTATTTAGCATTAGCGTAGAGGCAAACCCTATCGCAACACCTATCAACATTTGCTGAATAACCACCAGCACCATTTCAAAAGAAAATAAATTAGTAAATGTTGCAGGAGGCAGCGCTGGCACCACTAAAAACGTTACCACTACCGCCAATCCCATTTTAATGCGGGTAGGTACGTTTTGTGCGCCTAAGCCCGCCATAATCATGATCATAGAGCTTATGCGAACTAAAGGCAGTAAAAAATCACTTAACCATTGAATAACAAAAGAAAAAGGAAATTCCACAATTAGCCTGCAATTTCAGGAATGAGTAACACTAGGCGGGTAAAAAAGTCCATTAGCTCTTGAGTAAGCCAATGCCCACCTACAATAAGTGCTCCAATGGTAATTAATAAGCGCGGTAAAAAACTTAGGGTTTGTTCATTAATTGAGGTTGCCGCTTGGAACACCGCCACCACTAAACCAACAAGTAAACCAGGTACCACAATAGCTGATACCAGCTTAATAACTAAAAACAGTGCATCGCTAAGAATATCAACAAAAATTTCTGGTTCCATGTTGTACTCCTAATGTTTAAAAGTGCGAATGTAAAACATGGTTTATGTACCTAGTCCAAAGCTTTTAGCTAACGTGCCCATTACTAGGCTCCAGCCATCGACCAGTACAAATAACATTATTTTAAAAGGCAAGGACACTATCATGGGCGAGAGCATCATCATACCCATGGCCATTAATACCGAGGCAACCACTAAATCCACAATTAAAAACGGTATAAAAAACATAAAACCAATAATAAAGGCGGTTTGTAGTTCACTGGTCACAAATGCAGGTATTAACACAATAAGCGGTGTGGCCTCTGGCGAATCAAGCTGCTCATAACCTGCTATTTTGGCAAACGTTTCTAAGTCTTTTAATCGTACCTGCGAGAGCATAAAGGCCTTCATGGGCTCCTTTGCAAGCTCTAATGCTTGTACCGAAGTAACTTGTTCATTTAAATAAGGTTCTATCGCACGCTCGTTAACTTGCTGATAAATAGGCGCCATAATAAAAATACTTAAAAAAAGCGACATCCCTAATAAAACTTGGTTTGAAGGTGTTGATTGTAAACCAATGGCTTGGCGCAAAATAGCCAGTACAACAATAATACGGGTAAACGAAGTCATCATAATTATGGCGGCAGGAATAAAGCTCAGCGCCGTCATAATTGCCAGTACTTGCAAGGTTACAGAGTAATCTTGCGTCCCGTCGGCATTGGTTGTAATGGTTAGAGCGTCTATGCCCTCTGCACTGCTTGCAACAGGTACAAATAACACAGCTAAAATAATCAGCAGCCACTTTATCATAGGGTTAATTCTTTTTATTTTGATTCGTTTGCGGGTTTAGTAGTTTGCTAAATCGCTTAGCAAGTTCTGGCAGTTCTTTTTCACTTAACGGCGTGTCTAATTTATGTAAGTAGTTAATACTGTGCGGGGTGACCCCTAATAAATGCTGTGCATTATCTATTTCAACCACCATTAAGCGCTCTCGTGAGCCAAGCGGTAAGCTTCGTACCACTTTAAATTCTTCGCTATTAGCTAAATTTGGATTAAGTTTTTTAACAAAAAATGCCAGCACTACAATCAGTACTAGCACCGCAACCAACGACAACACCATAGACAAAATGTCGGCCGTAGGTGTTAACGTTTCTGCCTTTGTAAATACTGAGTTTGTTAAAACAGCAAGGGAGCTCATCGTAATTTTTTGATCCGCTCTACCTGGCTAATAACATCCGTTAAACGAATACCAAATTTATCATTCACTACAACCACTTCGCCATGGGCAATGAGCGTACCATTTACTAATACATCCAGTGGTTCTCCGGCTACGCGGTCTAGTTCAACAACAGAGCCTTGGTTTAGCTGCAGTAAGTTACGAATATTTATTTTAGAGCGCCCTACTTCCATAGAAATAGTCACAGGAATATCTAAAATTGTATCGAGTTTACGCTTTTCGTCACCGCTAAGCTCATGTTTAGCATCACTTAGTTCATCAAGCTCTGCTACATGCGCTTCGGCGCTCTCATCACCGCCTTCGGCTTCAGCTAGGGCTGCTGCCCATTCGTCCATTGTGTCTTGATCATCGCTCATACTTTTAACCTTTTAATCAATTACCAGTCTAAGTCTACACCGTCAGAAAGGTGTAAATCATCTTCTAGTTCTGCTAATTCTGCATCTGAATCAATTTTCTTGCCGCCTTTGGTAAATACATGCAGCTCAGATTTAACTGAATCAGGGCGTTTAATTTTTTCACTAATTTGTAGCGCAACGTTATCGCGAGAACGACCCATTTTAGCTCTAAATGTAGGTAACTCCTCAACAAATACCGTAATATGCTCTGGCATTTCTACCGGTATAATATCGCCCGCTTTAAGTTCCATTATTTGTTTAAGAGACAAATCCACCTCAAGAAGTTGAGTCGACATATCCACCTCAACGTCCATAATTTCATCGCGTAAAGCTTTGCTCCAGCGCAAATCGGTGTCTTCTGTATCCGATTGTACACCCGCATCTAATAGCTCTCTAATGGGTTCAAGCATTGAATACGGCAAAGCGATGTGAAAATCGCCACCACCGCCATCTAATTCAATATGAAAAGAGCTAATAACCACAACCTCAGTAGGGCTCACAATATTAGCCATTGCTGGGTTTACTTCAGAATCGAGGTATTCAAACGATACGTCCATAACTGGCGCCCATGCTTCTTTGTAATCTTCAAAGATAATTTTTAGTAGCATTTGCACAATTCGGCGTTCGGTAGGGGTAAATTCGCGGCCTTCAATTTTTGCATGGTAACGTCCATCACCACCAAAAAAGTTATCTACCAAAATAAACACAAGTCGTGCTTCCATGGTAATGAGGCCAGTGCCTTTTAGCGGTCTAAAACGCACCATATTTAAACTTGTTGGCACAAATAAGGTATGAATATATTCGCCAAATTTAATCATTTGTACGCCATTAATCGACACCTCTGCGGTGCGGCGCATCATGTTAAATAAGCTTATTCGCATATGACGAGCAAACCGCTCGTTAACAATTTCCAGGGTCGGCATGCGACCACGCACGATCCGATCTTGCGAAGAAAAGTCGTACTGTAGTGTACTGCCTTCGCTGTCTTCACCTTCGTGTATATCTTCCTCTTCGACTTCATCAACGCCGTGTAAGAGTGCATCAATTTCGTCTTGGGATAATAAATCGCTCACGCTAGCCCCTTATTGCATCACAAAGCCGGTAAATAATACCCGCTCAATTACTTTCGTGCCTTCAACATCATTTAGTGCGGCTTGCACTTTTTCAAGCGCTGTAAAGCGTAGTGTTTCTTTACCAACACTTGTGCTGAGCTCATCAGCGGTGGTGGTTGAAAACACGCTTAATAAGGTGCCTTCAATTAAAGGGATGTGCTTTTTAGCGGTTTCTTCATTTACATCGCCACGCACAAGTAACTGCACTTTAATTTGTACAATTCTATCTCTGCTTGACCCAGGTACATTAAATACGAAGGGTCTTGGCATAGCAACATACAACGCACTGCCCATTTCAGCTGAAGAGCCAGAAGGAGCGGCCGAGTCGCTTTGTGCTGCGCTTGTTGTCTCTTCATCTAATGTTTCAACGGGTGCATCATCGCCCGCCATAAAAAAATAGCCAGCACCACCGCCAACAACAAGCAGCACTGCCACTATGATTATGATCAGCTTTTTTTTGCTTTTACCGGTTTCTTCTATTTCTAAACTTGTTTCTTCGGCCATTGTGATTCCTTTTTTAGCAAAGGTACTTGCTTGTTTTAGTTATTATAATAGCAGTACTTAGGCATAGTAATCTATTGATGATGAAGTTTGTTGTCGAGAACTTTGTGGGTTACCCCCATCTTGCTCATCATTTTTATCGTGCTGTGTATTTTTATTAGCCGATTGACCTTGCGAGTGCCCCTCGCCTTCATCGCTTTGCTCATTACCTGATTGCCCATAAGAAATAGAGCTTTCCCCTAAATCAATGCCCTGCTCGGCTAACATTTCACGTAAACGCGGCATTGATTGCTCGAGTGCATCTTTAGCTTGCTGATTTTGCACCACAAAATTTATTTGTGCTTGCTCTGCATCACTTCTGATACGAATTTGCATACTACCCATTTCTGGTGGATCTAAGCGAATTTCAGCTTCTTTATTGCTAATACTTAGCATTGAAGATACACGCTCTTGAAGCATTTTAGCTGCATCACTTTTAACAATATTAATAGCCTGCATCATACTTGCATCTATATTCACCTGCTTAACCTGCGCGGTACTACTTTGTAATTGCTGCGACTGTATAGCTTGGCTCTCTAAAATAGACTGCTCATAACGAGCGCTGTCGTACTGAGCATTTATTTGTGCCTGCGTGTTATTCATTGCATCGGTTATCAGCGTAAACACTTGAGCTACACGGGGCAAACTAGTACTTGTTTTAGTCTCTTTAAGTAAGCTTTCCTGCTCGGCTTCTAAGGTGTCTAACTCTTTTGGAATTACAGCGTCTTGTTCAATACTAGAAGGGGGTTCAGCATTAATCATGGCTTTATTTTGCGGTGTACTCGCACTCATTGCAGCATTACTAGCTTGCTGTGCATTTAAAGCCGCATTTGCAGAGCTTGAGACACTTTGCGCTTTACTCTCACTAAGCTGCGTATCAAGCATAGTTTGTAAGTTGCTTATTGTTTCATTTACTTTTTTGAGCGTATCACCTGTCGGTTGCTCGTTACTCACATAGCTTTTTAATTGACTAAGTAGTGCCTGCTTTTCATCGCTATTTAAGCTTTTTAACTGAGATTGAATTAGCTCACCGCGCGTACTTGTCTGTTTTTCGTTTTGTACAACAAACTCTGTAAGTAATTGTTTAATAGCGCTTGCGCGATCATCACCTTCACTTGGCGTGGTTTCAGTAAATGAGTTTTTAACTTGCTCGTTTAACTGTGCACGTTGCGCTTCGCTTAATGAGTTCAGTACTTTAGATGTCGTTGATAGCTCTGATTGCGTAGATGTACGAGTCAGTTCTTTGGCTAATTGCTCTATGTCTGCGTCGCTTATAGGCAGCGCACCTTCAGCATTTGACGCAGTGCCTGGCGCTTTTGTATTTTCAGCACCTTCACCGTCACTATTTACAAGAGCCGCGTTGCTATTAGTTTTATTGATTTGTGTTTGCACTGCTTCTGCTATTGGGTTTTTAGCAGCACTACTTGCTAGGCTCTCATTTTTTAACGAAGGAGCTAAATTTTCTACAGCGCTTTGCTTAGTCGCTTTAGGTTCAAGCTCAGCGTTTGTAAACGCGCCTTTTTTGCCGTTGCTACTATTATCAGTTAAAAGAGTATCATCGGCTTTAGTCGTTATGGCATCGGCTTCATTAGTTTCACCTAATTGCGAAGCTAAAAAGCTAACACTTTTATCACTCTTTTGTGCACTTAATTCGCTAAAGTCACTATCGCTACTGCCGTGTTTTTTTACACTTACGTCAATCACTTGCGAGGAGTTTATTTGTGCTAAAACGCTGTCGCCAGATAATAGCGTATCTTGTGTGTCATCACTCGATGAATCTGTCGGTTTTTTGCCATTGGCTAGCTGCTTATCATCAGATGGCAATAAAGCACCTGTTTGGTTAGGAGCCTCAGAATTAGCAGGCAACACAAGGGGTTTGTCTGCATCTTGTAGCTGGCTTAAAAAAGCATCACCAGATTCGTTACCTGCAGGTAAGTTATTGTCTTTAAATGCTAAAAAAGAGTCTTTTTCAGCTGTTGCCAACATTGAAATATCGTTTATTGCCATAATTCACCTACACAGCACTGCGGCAAGTTGCCACCGCACATTGCCAAAATTAATTACCACCTACCAATAAAGCAATAAACGCGCCAGAGTTATAAACTTTTACGGCGCTGAAAAAACTGATTAGCAGAAAACTCGTCCAGCATTTTTTGCTCACTTTTTGCCATTAACGCCGCTGCTTTTAGGTTTTGTTTTTCAATTAGTTTTGCCACGGCTTTTGCTTTTACCTGCTGCTTTAACCATAAAGCTTTACGCTGTGATACAACTTGCTTAGCAGTATTTACCGTACTGGCTTGCTGGCGAATTGCTTCTTCAATTTTTGCTATAAAGGCATGGTACTGGCCAAAGCCCGCGCTTGATAAACCGGACTTTCCTTTCACATGTAATTGCTGAGAGTATTCTAATCTAAAGTTATTTAACCCTTGCAGCTTTTGTTGGTTAGCTTGTAAATTTTGATTGGCTTGTAAGTAGCTCATGCGCAGATTTTCTTCTTTGTCGTTTTCGAGCTTAAGCAGTAAATCGAGCTTATTTTTTGCCATTATGCTTGTCCTAGTAATTGAGCTAGGCCGTGTAAACCATCGTCGTAACTTATTACATCACGCATACCTTGCTGTAAAAACGCATTAACGCGCGGCATCATATTAATAGCTTGGTCAAGCATTTGGTCAGCCCCTTTTTGATACGCACCTAAGGTGATCATATCTTTATTTTGCTGATACATTGAATACACTTGTTTTAATACGCGGGCCTGCTGCATATGAGGCTCAGACACCACTTGCGGCATAACACGAGAAATTGATTTTTCGATATCTATCGCGGGGTAATGACCGCTATCGGCTAAGTCACGCGAAAGTACAATATGCCCATCTAAAATAGCACGTGCAGCATCGGCTATTGGGTCTTGCATATCATCGCCTTCACTGAGCACTGTAAAAAACGCAGTGATAGACCCTTGCCCTTCG
>NZ_AUTO01000280.1:0-4653 GCF_000498055.1 Pseudoalteromonas sp. TB51 | reverse complement strand
CAGCCGTTACGCTTGAGCGACTTGTAAAGCCAGCCCTTACAAAGCTTTCAGGAAATGAACATACTGCTAAGTTACGTTTAAAAGCAACCACCACAGCGCTGATTAAAAAGCGCCCCGGCCGTACCGACTTTCAACGTGGTATTGCCAGTACCGACGAAAACAATAACCTACTGGTAACGCCTATAAATAAGCAAGGTTCGGGGGTACTCTCATCGCTTAGCCACGCTAACTGCCTTATTGTGCTGCCCGCAGAAAGTGGCAATATTGCAAAAGACGAAACCGTAGAAATTGAGCTACTATAACTTATGCCAATATGCTTAGTTAGGTAGTATATAAGCACGAGAAATAAAAAAGCCCAGCAAGTATGTGCAACTTGCAGGGCTTAAGTTTAGGTTTAAACCGCTATTAAAATAACGACTCAAAATCACCATTAGGAAATAATACCCCAGGAATACCACGTACTGCGGTTACATCCGCAATTTTTGTATCGCCTAAGTACAAGCCACCGCTGTAGTTGCTGCCAGCTTGTTTTACATCAAGCCAGCGACCTTTTTCACCTTTTGCGGTTAAACTAATATTGCTATTTACTTCTCTAATGCGTAAATCTAAGGCTTTTTGTTTTACGCTAATAAATACATCACTACTGGTAAGCTGCGATAAATCAATAACATCACCTACATACGCTAAGCTAAAGTCACTCGCACCACCTAATGGCAGAGCCAGTTCTAGGCCAAACATTAAATCATCGTTTTCCTCACCCGTCAGTGGCGAAGCTTCTAATGCTGTAATATGAAAAGGCGTAGTTTGAATATCACTTTGATATTGGCCAGCAAAATCAAAGGCAGATAAAGACGTAACTTCCTGTGCAAACGCAGTAACAAATCGATTTAGATCTAATGATATCTCACCAGTAAGCTCGCCTGATTGCTTAGTAATAACTACATCAGTGGTAATATTAGCAATACCTGTTTGTGCATCGGGTAATAATTCACTTTGCTCACTTACCCCATCAAATTCCACCAGCAGTTCACTTACATCAACATCTAAGCGCGTATCGCCATTAATAACAGAAGCACTCATTACCCCTTCTATTTTATCACCAAGTACACCGCTTATTCTAAATGTGGGGATAGACATGTCTATATTTACTGGGAGGCCATCATAGGTACCGGTAATTAGCCATTCGTAGGGTGAGGTTGAATAGCTAATATCAAGATTACGTAACGTGTACTGCCCTTCGCTCGCAGATACTTCTGCAAGTGGAGAGTAATTTATGAGTACCTCATTAATTACCTCTGCAAGCACGGTAATAGTTTGCTGCGTATCGTCATCAAGTGCGCTTTCTAGTTGTTCAAGCTTCGCGTCTAAATCATCAGCGTAGGTTGTGTCCTGTAAGCGAATAACACCTAGCGCATCTCTTATATTTTCGAGTAATTCGCGTGACTCTAATGCTTGCTCAGTTTCAACTTTTTGTTGCCAATTGGTATAACTAGTCACGCTCGCAATAGTTTGCTTAACCTGCCCGGCTACACTTTGAATTAAACCATTACCTTGTTCACTGTAAAGGTTATCTGCGATGTATTGATCAGCTAAACTGCTGTAAGTTTGCCAAGCACTTGTATCATCCTGCAGGGTGATAAAATCATCAAATGCAGTGGCTAAATCAAATCCTTCAACAGACACACCAGCGACGATAGCGCTATACGTAAATGCATTAGCAACGATTTCTGCCTCTAGTGTATTACTCAAGCTACTATGTGTAAGCTGATAAAAAGGACTCGCAGATAAACTTGCAAGGGTTGCGTCAACATTTGCATTCGTAATTGCGGTGCTCAATGGCGAGAAAAACACCTCATTAACGCCTGGCGCAACATAGGCACGGGCAGCATAGTTTAAATTAACGCCAGTTATCTCTTCAAAATCAATTAAACGGTTTTCGTTTATATCGTTTACATCACCGCGAAGCGTTCTGCCACAGCCTGTAAAGCGTGGGCACGGCAAGGCGCTATCGTCAGGTATAAATTCAAATGTATAAAAATTAAGAGGCGATACACTCACGCTGGCGGTATTTATGTTTTCGACCGCGACAGACTCAACCACATTGCCTTGGCTGTCTAATTGATTAAGCGTACCTTTGGCTGATTGCCACTGAGGTACATAAAAGTTTACGGTAGAGGTAGATACTACGCTTATTTCAACCGCTTCGTCACTACTGTCATTTGAAGAGCCACCGCAGCCACTAAGCGCTAGAGCAACTGACAAAGGTAAAAGTTTTTTTAACATCTTCATTCCTTAAAACTTAATGTTCATGTACCAATTTACATTCGCATAATAAGCTTTATCTAAATCTAAGCTGTCGGTTTGTAAATTAAGACCAAAGTACTCGTTTTCAATACCGACTAAAAACGCCTCACTTTTTGTTTCATAGCCAGCTTGTACCTTCCAATGATCCCAAAAATGAATGCGCCCTTTAAGCTGACTAAATGTATCTTCATCGTACTGCTTGATTGTAAGCGCCGTTGAATATCGGCGGTTGATTCGGTAATCGGCAAAGGCGGTAATACGCATTTCCATATCAAGTGTGTGTGACTGGGTATTACCAAAAGCTGATGTTTGAAGAGAAACAGTCGGTGTAGAGGTGACATTACCACTTTCATCTTCACTGAAAGGGATTTCTGTTGTTTGCCCTTTTACCGCGCCGGTATCATCAAAGTCAGTTTTATAAAGCAGATCTTTTACACTTAGCCCTACTTTTAAATCGTCATTTACTTGCCAATCAGCAAAAATATCTAAGCTATAACCCAGGCCTTCAGGGTTTTGCGAGGGAGTAAATTTTTTAAATAAAATATCTTTCGAAAAATTATAATCAGCAGTAATGCTGCCTTCTACATCGTCACTAAACACTCGCCCATCTACTGAGGCATCTTGAAAATGTGTACTGGCAAAAACAGACACTTTTGGTGTAATAGTTAGCGCGTTTTTATCTAAAAATTTAAAATCGTATGAAACAAACACCCCATTAGAGGTCACTTGCTTAGCATCTAGCTGATACGTGTAAAATCGCTCTTCAAAGGGTAAATCGTTTTTTTCTAAATAAGTATAAAGTGCAGTATCGGGATCAAAATTAAGTACGTAGTCATAACGGCTCTGCAAACCAACTTTAAAATTGTTGTAACCCACGCCAATCTCAAAAATATTATAAGTAAATGCACTGTCGCCAGACTTAATAGGCTCGTCAAAATCATCTACAAATGCTTGTACTGGCTGTGCCTCAGTGTAAATTTCGGCGTCAAAGTGAGTAAATATTTGAAATTGATTATTTGCAGAAGCTAGAGGTGAAAGTAGAGCAGTTGAAAATCCTAACAAGAGAATTTTTTTTTTCATAATTTAATCGCTTTCTATAAAAAAAGGGAAAAGCACACAGCTTTTCCCTTTTATAGTTTAAGTATTAGTTAGATGAGTCAATTAAAGTCACATCTGTGTAATCAATTACTTCATCATCAATGTAAGTAATTGAAACACCGTTTGTTACCTTAGTTGCTGTACCAAAGGTCATCATCATGCCATCGTACATAGCTTTAACATCGCCCATGTAACCAGCTGATTCAGTACCCGACATAGACAGCGTGTAACCCATTGTAGCGTCGCCATTTACTTTAATTTCAAGCATGGTCATGTCTTCATCACCACTGCTATCCACTTCAGACATTACGCTAAAGTCTAAGTCGCCAGACATACCTGCTAGTTCTAGCATAGCCATGTCTGTCTCTTCCATGCCGCTTAAGTTTAGCGTACCCATAAAGTCTGAGTCGCCGTCCTCAATTTCAACACGGTTCCACGCCTGTGCCATAGTTAGTTCAGCATCGTCAACCGTATCTGCATTTACAGCACCGTCAAACGTAAATACTAAACACGAATCAATTTGTGTAGAGTCAGTAATTGTACCATCAGCAAATGCTTGACACTCTTCAAGTGCATCTGCGGCTACATCGCCTGTAACAAGCTCAACAGTTGCATCGCTTTCAGTGGTTAGCATACCGCCCCAAGCAACAACCAATTGGTTATCTTGATACGCAGCAGACGCTGTGATCATGCTACCTGTAGTCGAGTTTGTAAGCATTAGCGTTAAATCATCTAAGCTGTAGTCGTATGCCCACTCAGGATGCGTTGTTGAAGTACCTTCACCAGAGTTACCCATATCGGCAAGCTCTTCAAATACATCAAATAACACTTCAGCTGTGTCGTAAAGTGCATCACCACCGGTACTTGTTAATACCGTCATCGTTGAAAGAGATTCTGATGTTTCTTTAACAGATGCCGTTGCAACCGCCAGCTCTGCTTCTGCTTGAAGGCTAAGTGCTGTTACAAGTTGCTCGTTTGCAAGTTCAGCCTGAGTTTCAGCAGCTTCGGCCATCATTTCTGCACTTTCAACTAAATCAGCGGCTTCAGCCATATCAGCTTCAGTTACTGCTACAGCTTCATATTCAGTTGCTGCTTCTAGTGCTTGTTCAATCGCAAGCTCTAGTGCATCTACAGCAGCAGAAAAATCTGACGCCGCAGTTACCGCAGCATCAACTAATTCAACAGTTGCTTGTGCATCGTCACCCGAGTCAACAGCAGCTTGCGCATCAGCAAGTGCACTTGTTGAAGCGG
>NZ_AUTO01000279.1:0-14975 GCF_000498055.1 Pseudoalteromonas sp. TB51 | reverse complement strand
CTTTAAACACTTCAACTGCGGTCATGCGTGTAGTAAGCGGAAAATAATAAGCCGCCGGTGCCGAATACGGCGCAGGGCCAATTAAAACACCGTCTTCTAAAATAGTTATTTTTTTACTACGCTCAGGGGTTACGCCCCTAAAACCAATGTTAGGCCTTAGCCCAAAGCCATCTTCTTCGCGTATGTTTACCCCAGGCACCTGCGATAAAATACGATGAATATCATCAAACTCAAATTGTTCAAGTTGCGCTTCGCCAATTAAAGTTGCCGAGCCTGCTTCGGTGCGCAATTTATCGTTATGGCTAATAATTTGAATATGTTCTAATTCGTTTTTTTGCTCTGCCACTGCTTGGCAACTTACGGCCATAAGCAATGCAATTGTAAGTTTATTGTATTTCATTGTCGCCCTTAGTCGTTATCGCCTGCAGAGGTGGTAGGTAGCTCAAGTGCTAGCTCATTAATAAAGTCATTTTTTAGCTCATCGGTCAGCACTTTCACTTGCCCATGTACATCACGCACCTGTTGCTCGTTATCAATTAGCAAATCGGCCAGCGAGCTATCTATGCTATTTAAAGTGGCTTTAAGGGCTGCTATTCCTTCAACTAAACGTGTTTTAGTAGCCTGTGCTTGCTCTGCATCTAAAAAGTCATCAAAGCCTGTGCCTGCTTGCTCAGCGTCTAAATTACCCATAATTAACGCTTCAAACGCCGCTAAGTTATTACGAATATTATCTAAAGAGCTTCTCGCATCTAGGCTTTCTACATCTTCAGGGCACGCCGATGCGCCACACGAATTTGAAAAAATACCAATCGGCTCTGCTAATTTTTTATCTTTTACTATTGTGTCGATATAAAACAGTGCATCGCTAATATGATTAAGCGCTTCGTGAGTTGTGCTAAAGCGAGAGCCACTTTGGCCGGTATTTTTTAATTCATTAGCAAAACCACTATCCCCTTGCCAAGCTTGTAATAACTGCGCTGACGAACTTAAAACATCTTCACTTGCCACCACAGCAAACTCACAACGAGCCTGACGACGCGCTAAATCTGTACGGTTATTCCAATCTGCAAGGGCGTCATTTGCCACACTACAGTGATGCGCTAATTGCTCGTTAAACAACACATGCCCAATTGCAAATAAGCCGCGGCGTGTTGCTGTTCTTTCGCTAATGGCATACGGGCGATTTTGATCTTGGTTAATAACACCGTCTTGGTTATACACCACGTCTTGGTCTATCCCACAGCGGCTAAAAGTAGGCCATGAATATATTTGGTTACGTAACTGCCCTGCGTTATCAAGAAGCGGCCCCATTTGCATCATTTCGGCTTGTTNCCCGCCATGGTATCTAGCCAGGCTTGTTGTGCTTGAGCACGCAGCGCAATGGCCTCTTCAGAGCTTTCTTGTACGCTTTGTATTTCAGCTTGGCAGTAATTTGCAACGGCCTGTGTTTGTGTTTGTGCTTGTTGATTAAATAAAACAAACGTCGGTGTTATTACATTATCGACTAAGTTAGCAACGAGTTGTGCTTCATCAAACTCTGTAACCGCAGGCGTCGTAGTTTGCCCGCTATCACTACTTTGAAAATCACTACCTGTGCTACTTGAGCTACTTTCACCACACCCACTAAGGGTTAATACAGTAGCTGCAACCACAACCCCTTTTTTTGCATAATTGATCATTATTTCAACCCTAAAAACTTTGAAAATTAAACGGCAAAAGGCCAGCCCGTGGGCTGACCTTCCTTGGTGCTAAAACGGGTGGTTATTACCAGTTTTCAACGTTTTGAGCATCGAAGCCGTAAACTTCCTGCATCAAATCACGTGCCTCTACTAACTGCGCTTTGTATGCATCTGTTAGCAGTGGCGCTTCACCGAGTAATGTATGTAACTCGGCAAATTTACCTGCGTTATCGTCGCTGTAAAAAGGTGAAAATGGGTTAAATTGAAAGTTCAGTGCAAAGCCTTTCATTTCACTAAAGTGTTTAGCTAAATTAGCAAAATCGTCAGCACTTGCCTCTGTACCTTGTACTGTATCAATGTCGGCTAATGTGTCGTTGATGTAATGTACAACGGTGGCTGCAATTGCGTTTTCCCAGTTGGCTACTGCAATATCACGTTGTGCTAATAACTGCGTTTTTTGATCATCAGTTAATGCACTTGGTGCAGCATCGTTAATAATTTTACGACCCGCAATAAACGCCGTCATTGCTGCGCTGCTAAAGTCAGTTGCTACTACCGCGCCTTTATCACGTTTAGCTGCATTGGTAGAGTTACCCCAGTTGTATTCACTCGCTAAGTCAATTTTGCCATCGCCATCAATATCAGCGCTTGCGCTACCATCAGAAATAGCCTCGTCGCTAAATTCTAAATAATGACGTGCTGCGCCAAAGTAACCAAAACCTTCATCGTATTGATGCTCTAAAGTACTGTAAGTACCATCGGCTGCTGCATCGGTGTTATCTTCATCAAGCCCTTCGTCTAGGTAATCGTCAGTGCCTTGCGAGAACATTAACGCACCTAGCGTGTGCTTTTGAATAAGCTGGTTTAAATCAAGGCCACTTGTTGTGATGTATGCCGCAGTAATGTCATTACCGTTTACATCCTCAGACTGCGTACCGCTTGCAATTGCATCTACATTAGCAGCAAGTAAATCAAAGTAATGAAAAATAAGCCCTTCTGGCGTTTTTGCTTGAGTGCCGAAGTCGCTCCAGCCTTCAAATGTGCCTTCTGTTAGCCAGTCTTCTTCCATTTTAGACGCATCGTTACCGGCAATTTTACCTGTTAAGGTTTTGCCTGAATTCGAAATTTCTGCAAACGACTGTTGCAACGTAGTTGCGCCATCAATAAACAAAAAGCTGTTATCTTTTACCGCTTCGTAATCGCTCCAATAAGCCATTAACTGCGCTTTAACGGCATCGCCCGTTAAGCCTTCGCTTTCAATGTAATCGACACTTAATAAGCTTATGTAGGCTTTAATTTGAGCCGAAAGTGCATGGCGAGCCACTTGGCCTGTATAACTAACCGCAGAATTACTAGCATTAACTGTTGAGGTAAATTCGTAAACGTTTACGCCTTCTTGCGCTTCAATATCAGTTACAGATACGCTCAGTGTTTGTGTAAAACTTAAATCGCCAGCATCGGTTGCAGTAACTGTTACATCAACTGTTTCTACTTGCTCAGCATTAAGCGCTAACGTGCTTTTAAGCGTTAGCTCATTGCTGTCATTAATTTCAAAATACTGTTCATCATCAGAAAGTGTAAATACCATGCCTGTTGCATCGTCATCGGTTGCACTTAAAGTACCGACTACTGCGCCTACTACATCTTCTGTTACAGCCGCTGTTGATAAGCTAATAGCGGTAGGTGCCGAATTAGTCACTGTTGGAGTGGTTGGTGTTTCGTTGCTATCGCTGGAGCTTGAGCCACCACATGCAGTTAAACCCATAGTTGCAGTAATTACTGCACTAGCAAGGAGAGATTTACGCAAATTCATGTTGAATCCTAATGTTGTATGTGAATCATTCTTATTTGTAATAGCGACTATTCTAATTACAAATACCTAACAATCAACCTAAATGTTGCTTTTTTGTTTTATTTTTAAAATAGTTTTAGTTTTTAGAACAAAGAGAGATCGGCAAAAATACTATTTAACATAGCTAAACTGTGCGTAAATTGCTTAGCAAAGCATTCGCTGTACAAAGCTAATCTACTTATTAAAGTAATTTACTATCAATGACCTATAACAACGCTTGGTTTGTACTAGATAAGTATTTTTAGAAAGGAACACTGCGCCTTAAAGCAAAGTGCGAACATTACGTAAAAATAAAATCACATTAACTTTTTAGATATAAAAGCTATTTGTAATAATTATTATTTATTTTAAAAACGCATCACTTATAGCGTTTAAGTGTGGTTTTTTGCCTCACTTACTGTTTTAGAGGCTTATATCGGCGTATTGATTAAAGGTATACTAGGGCGTGTTGACCTTGGCGGATAGAAATCTGTTCAATCTAGGGGCGATTAAATCGCGGCGCGTGGTTTGTAACTTAGTAGGCTCGATAACGGCTTCTGCGTTATTTTAATGACTTACATCCATGTAAGAATGAGTAAAACCAATAAATAAGAGTTTATCACCCTAGAAAGAACCCAATGGGCAGCCCATGTTTGGCTTTTATGCTGCGTTATCGCCTATTTATGGGGAATAACCAAGCTTCATAAGCTCTGCCTTGCCTAAAAACCAAACATACGGCCGCAAATTCAACCACAAAAATCAACACACCCAAGAGATTATGAGAGGTGGTAATGCATTAAATAGTGTAATTTTACTACTCACTTTTAGCTAAGCCATACAATAACAGAGCCTTTTTATGAAAACAGAAATTCGCTACCGCTTTGAAACCTCGCAAGTTGCTAACCGCTTTGTGCATGTACTAAAAGATTGGCCCGTAAACCAAGTTAAAACTCGCCTATTTAATGGCGGCGACAGTGTAAAAGTCACTTACGAGTATGATGAAAGCGGGTTTGATTACACCTCTGCCGAGCTAGATGATTTAGCAGAGCAGCACGGTGGTAAAGAAGTTTAAGCACTTAACAACAAAAAGCTATTACAGCCCAATTAGCCATTAACTTTGCTTTAATGGCTAGCGCGTTTTATCACTTTACGTTTTATTCGTGATATTTACGGATCATCGCCACTTTACCGTTTTCAACTTCTATTACTTCCATCATTACTGATGTGTACTCGATTGGCTGCTTACTTTGCGGATGAATGCCCTTAGCGTGGTTTTTATAACGAATCGCAAAGCCGCTATTGTTAAATATAAAAGTATTTAGCAGCTCGCTTTCGTATAAGGTGTGCGCGCCTAAATAAAAACGCATGCCCTTACGCATTAGTTTTTTGCCCTCTGCTGTGCGAGAGTCATCTACTTGATACGGTATGTGCTGGCTGCCTACATCGTCTGTTAATAAATTAAGGTAGGCTTCAAGCTCTTTTTCACTTGCGTTAGGCGCTTGCGTGGCGGTCATTGTGTTGTAGTAATGCTGTGCAAATTTGTTTAAGTCCAGTGCCTTTTCAGCATTAACCGAAAAGGTACTCACTAATAGCAAAGCTAATGTAAATAGTCGTTTCATCACTTCTTCCTTGTAGTTAAAAGTATTGATTTATTTATAGGTACACTATATTCACATGTTCAAAAATAAAACAAATATTTTTAAGTTAATAAACCTACATTTTGCTTTTTACTCTATTGGTTGCCACGCTGTTGGCTGGATCGTCGGGCCAAAAATGCTTGGGGTAACGTCCTTTCATTTCTTTTTGTACATCGCGATAACTACTAGCCCAAAAGTGCGCAAGATCTTGTGTAAGCTGTAATGAACGCTTACCTGGCGAGAGTAATTCCATAAGCAGCGGCAGCTTGCCATTTGCAAGCATTGGCGTACTTGTTAAGCCATACACTTCTTGCATGCGCACGCTAAGTTTTGCGGGGCCATCTAGCTGGTAATTAATTTTTATATTTGAGCCACTCGGTACCGTTAGCCTAAGCGGTAACAGTGTTTTTAGGGCTGTTTGCTGTGTCCAGTCAAAACAATTTTGCAGTGCTTCAAAGTAGTTAAACTTTTTAAGCTGCTCCAGCGTTTTTATATCCTGTAAATATATGCCTAACCAATCATCAGCTGTTTCAATAAGTTGCTGCTCGCTTATTGCCGGGAACGTATCTGGCATAAACTGACTGGCTAAACTCATGCGTATTAATAATTGCTGCGCATCGGGTTGTCCATTAAATAATGCAAAACCATGTTTGGTAAATAAATTAAGCCACGCTTTGGCGCGCTCGGTTTTATCAAGCTTTTGCTTACTTGGTTGGCTTGTAAGCGTAATGGCGCCGAGCTTTACTTCGTCTTGATGGATAAACCGCGCGGTTTTTTCATCAAACTCACAGCGGGTAAGCGTAGTAAACAAGTGCGGTAAGTAATCTTGTAGCTCAAATGGGCTAAGTGCGGTGGCTGCAAAAATACGCGTGCCTTTATGGCCGCCCATGCTTGCAATAGCAAGGTAGTCATCGTTATGCCAGTAATCGGTGTTTAAATCAGCACCCGCACCATTGGCAAGTAAGTAGCCATTGCCGCGTTTTTTTGCAATGCGATCGGGGTAAGCTAATGCCACCAGCAAACCTAAATACTCGGTGTTTAGCTCGCTGTTACTGTCGGTTACTTTTAAACGGCTTTGCCAGTATTTTAACTGCTGTTTAAATACTGGGTGTCGCCTTTGCTGTTGGCTATGTAGCGCCAAGCTTAGCTCGTTGGCGCTGTTTATTCGGCTCTCAAGCAGCGCCACTAAATAAAGTGCTAAACGGTAAATACCAGGGAGTTCTGCCTCAAGCGCTTGCGCTTTTAAAAGCATATGTGCTAAGCGAATATCCGCCCCAAAACCCAGCATGTTACTGCCCAATTTGGTTAACTTACCTTTAGAGTCGATGGCTTCAAGCATGGTTAGTAAGTTTGCCGCTTGCGTGCATTGCTGCGCTGTTGGCGTATCAAGCAAGGTGAGTTCGCTGATATTTGCGCCCCACTGTTTTGCCTCCAGCATAAGTTGGCTTATGTCTGATGTGAGTATTTCGGGGTTATCGTGGCTATTACGTCTCTCAAAGGTTTGCTTTGAGCCAAGCCTGTAAACAACCCCAGGCTCTATTCGCCCTGCACGCCCTGCTCGCTGCACAGCAGAGGAGCGCGATATACTTTGTGTTGTAAGCTCAGTTACGCCTGTTTTTAAGTTATAGCTCGCCGCACGGCGTTTGCCGCTATCAATAACAATACGAATGCCTTCAATAGTTAAACTGGTTTCTGCTACATTGGTGGTAAGCACAACTTTGCGCATACCTTTAGGCGCAGGGGCAATCGCCGCTTGCTGATTGGCTTTATCTTGCTCGCCAAATAATGTGGCAACTAAGCAGTTACTTGGTAAATCATTAAGGGCCTGCTGTACGCGTACTATTTCAAATTGCCCAGGCAAAAACACCAACGCACTACCGCTTTGCTCGTTTAGTGCTTGTTTTATTAAAGAGGGAATAGCATCTAACCAGCGGCTCTCATCTTTTATTGGTATGTATACTTCGTTAATGGGGTAACTACGCCCGCTTGATTGTATAACCGGGCAATCAAAAAACTGCGTATAGCGCTCGGTATCAAGGGTGGCCGACATAAGTAGTATGGTTAAATCGTCGCGCAGCGCACTTTGGGTCTCTAAAGCAAAGGCCAGTGAAGTATCGGCCGCAATTGAGCGTTCATGAAATTCATCAAATATCAGTAAGTCTATATCGCTTAATTCGGGGTCGTTTTGTAGCATGCGGGTAAGCATACCCTCAGTGACTATTTCAAGGCGCGTATGGCTACTTACTTTGCTTTCACCACGTACTCGCAAACCAACGCTCTGCCCCACTTTTTCGTTTTGGCACTGTGCTAAGTAATGGGCAATATTGCGTGCTGCTAAGCGGCGCGGCTCAAGCATTACAATACGTTTAAAATGGCCGTCGCGCACAAGCTGTAGCGGCAACCAGGTTGACTTACCTGCACCTGGAGGTGCTTGTAATAACGTTATGGGGTTACTTTGTAATGTAGTTAGAAGTTGTTGATATATGTTTTGAACCGGCAGCACTGCTATTTACCCAAAATTGCTTTGTAGGCATTGTAACAAAAACCAATAATAAACGCGCCGCAAAAGCAGATGAGTTTACGCGTATCCATAATCAGAAATAATTACAGACCGCTCTGTACATTTTTTAAGAACATACGCGCTGCAATAAAAGTAACGCCTCGCTTAAATATATAAATTAATGATTATAAACACAAAATAAAAATTTGACTGGTTGGTACACGCTTTGCTCCTTTTATACTGAACGTTATTTAAAACTAAGTAAGGAGATACTTATGAACAGCGATCGTATGAAAGGTAATTGGAACGAACTTAAAGGTAAGGCGCAACAAAAATGGGGCGATCTTACTGACGACGATTTAGACAAAATTGAAGGTAGCCGTACAGAGCTAGTGGGTAAAATCCAGCAACAGTACGGTAAATCTAAAGAAGAAGCAGAGCGTGAAGTAGATGAGTTTGAAAAAACTCACTAATCGCTAACTTCTAAAAAAACCGCCATTTGGCGGTTTTTTGTTTAACGGCTTAAATAAAAGTACTTTATTTACGCTTTTAGTTGGTTACCTATAGGCAGTTGCCTAATACGCTTACCGCAAGCGGCAAAAATAGCGTTACATAGCGCAGGGGCGTAAACCGGCGTTGCGGGCTCGCCTACACCTGCTGGTGGTGCATCGCTTTGTATTATTTCTACTTCTACCTCTAGTGGTGAGTCGCTCATACGCGGTACGCGATAATCATGAAAATTGCTTTGCTGCACGCGGCCTTTATCAAAGGTAATACCATCGCTTATTGCGGTTGTAATACCGTAAATAGAGCCACCTTGGGTTTGGTTTTTAACGGTATCGGTGTTTACAACCGTACCTGCATCAATAGCTACCCACGATTTTATCACGTTTAAATCACCAGCGTCCGATACCTCTACCTCAACCACAGTAGCCACATAGGTTAAAAAGCTGCGGTGTGCTGCAATACCTAAACCGCGCCCTTTTGGCAGCTTTCGGCCCCATTTACTTATATCGGCCACTTTTTCAATAACATGGCGTAATTTACCAATATCTAATGGGTAAACGTCTTTATCGGCGCCATAGTTATCGTAAGACGCATTTTGCTCGGTTACATCTAAAATGCGATCAGGGCCTATGGTTTCAAGTAAATAGTCTTTTTGGTCGCGCCCTGCTTTATGAGCTGCTTCAGCAATAAATGACTGAATAGCAAAAGCATGGAAAATATTTGATACCGAGCGCATCCAGCCTACTCTTGTTTTAGCGGGTGCCTCGCCGTTTTCTAGCTTTAAGTTAGGTGAGTTTATAGGGTTATCGGTAAAGCCTAAGCGCAGTTCAAAACCTGCAGGCGACGTTGCCCCTTCTTGAAAGGTCGACATAATTGGCGAAAACGCCGTACGGTGTAAGTAAGCCTCAATATTACCTTTTTCATTGAGTGAAGCTTCAATATGTTGAGCCGATACCGCATGATAAAAACTGTGCTGAATATCATCCTCTCGCGTCCACTGTAAGCGTATAGGTTGTCCTACTTTCATTGAAATGTAAGCAGCTTCTGCTGAAAAGTCAGGTTTTGATTTACGCCCAAACCCGCCGCCTAACATGGTGACATGCACGTTAATTTGGCTCTCTTGCATACCAAGTAACGCAGCTACGGTTTTCATATCAGCTTGTGGGTTTTGTGTTGCAGCCCAAATATCAACGCGGTCTTTATGATACATCGCCGTAGCACAAGGTGGTTCCATTGGTGCTTGAGCTAGGTGCGGCGCGTAGTAATCGGCTACTAACTTATTGCTCGATTTAGCCAGTACATTGGTGGTATCGCCTATTTCGCGTACATGCGTTTGCGGCTCATTAACGGTTTGTAATAGCGACTTTTTAAAGTTTTCTGAATTATAACCGCCGTTTTTACCATCATCCCACACCACTTTTAGTGCTTTACGCGCCTGCCATGCAGCCCAAGTATTTTTAGCAACAATAGCAATGCCGCCTTTTGGCTGAAATTGCGGCGCACCTTTTGGTACTGGCATTTCAATAACATCAACTACGCCATTAATTGCTTTAGCGGCGCTGGCATCAAACGATTTAACCACACCACCTACTACCGGCGGGCNCATAGCCACCAGCGCCTTTGGTTCGCGAACATCAGCAGCAAAAGTGGCTTTACCGGTTACTAAATCGGTTAAATCTATGTGCGCCATACCGGTATTTATATAGCGCCATTCTTTACGTGTTTTAAGTGTTAACTTGTCTGGCTCTGGCGGGGTAATACCAAGCGCGAGGTCAATTAAGTCTTTATAGGCAAGCGTTTTACCCGAGCTGTGGGTTACCACGTGCTGATTGGCTGTACAGGTTTGCGGCTCAACGTTCCAATATTTAGCGGCTGCGTGCTGCATCATGTAGCGTACACTTGCGCCCATTTCGCGCAGGCGTTGCATGTTGTAGCGAATACTGCGCGAACCATCGGTATTTTGATCCCCGTATTTAGGGTCGCCCTTACCTTGAATAACCACTACTTTATCCCATGCAGCTTCCATTTCGTCTGCCACAATTTGAGCAATGGCGGTACGAATTTGCTGGCCCATTTCAGAGCGGTGACAGGTTATTTCAACCATGCCATCGGGGCGCAGCGCTATAAATAAGTTGGCACGTTTTGCTTGCTCAGAGGGCTGCTCTAACACGCCAGCAAACGCTTTTGGTGCACTGCCTACAAAATAAGTGCCTAATACTAATGCGCCTATTGCGCTGGTTTTTAAAAATTGGCGACGGTTTAAGTCAAAGTATGTATTGTCGTTTTTCATACCTCTTCCCCTTGTTCATTTGGGTCAAAATATTCAACGCCCGCAATAGTTTTAGCCGCCGACTTAATCGCTTTATGAATACGCGGATACGTGCCACAACGGCAAATATTGCCCGACATATTACTCACTATTTCATCATCAGTGGGGTTGGGGTTAGCGGCTAATAAGCTTGCCGCTTGCATTATTTGCCCGCACTGACAAAACCCACACTGCGGCACTTTATGCTCAACCCAGGCTTTTTGCACTGGGTGATCGCCTTGCTCGCTTAACCCTTCAATAGAGGTAATAGCACGCCCTGCCACAGCCGATACCGGTAAAATGCACGAGCGCTGCGCTACGCCATCAATATGTATGGTGCACGCACCACATTGCGCCATACCACAGCCAAATTTGGGCCCGGTTAAATTTAATTCATCTCGAAGATACCAAAGCACCGGCGTTGACGGATCGCCTGCAAACTCATGTTTATTACCATTAACGGTAAGCGTGATCATATTTAACTCCTTGGCAAAGCGCTTTAAAGGAATGCCTTGTTGCGCGAGAACGGTTTGAATAATTGCTACTTTTTTAGCCTACCACTTAGGATTGGTTTATTGAAATTTTTATCGGCGAACTGCCAGTTTATAGCTGTTATTAAGTGGCAGCTTTATTAGATAGAAATAAGAAGGGTTTACTGATTCTACTTAGCACTTATAACTGACTCATTTAATAACTGCTCATCATTTTTATATACTTCAAGCCAGCCAGGTGGCGATGTATCGCAGCCAATAATAGTAACGTGTAATATGTAACTATAACGTCCGTTTTTAAAAGTATAGTGGTGATTGCCGCCGCTACCCTCAAAGGTAATATCACCGTTAAATAAAACCATATCAGGCTTATCCTTTGGCCTTTTATCACTACTCCACACTGCATAACGGTAATTTCTATCACCTAAATCATCAACGCGAATATGGTAGCTAGCCGTTTTCCAATCCAGCACTGGCTCTTCATACGTATTAATACTTGAATGGAGTGATTGCTTGTCTTGTTCAATTAAGCGTTTAGCAAACGCCTGCTCTTTAGCTGTGTGGCTATTTATACCGATAATTTTACCGTCGGTATCTAGCCACATCACGCCGTTATTTAGCATAATGCCGCGCCAACCAACTTTATTCCAATCGGTATTAATATTAGAGCTGCCAATAACGGCAACTAGTTCATCGTCGAACACTTCATCAAAGCGGTTAATAAACTCAGCTTCATTTTTAATGTCGGGCAATGGATATTGCCTTTTTAGAGGGTAGCGAATATGCGCAGCAATCGCAGCTTTATCCTCCGCTTTAAAAGCAGCAATAACAGGTAAAACACTCTCGTGATACTTCTGCTCAAGCGCAAATGCGTTCGATGTGAAAAATAGGGATAGGTAAAGCAATATGTAATTTAGATACTTCATTGTAGTCCTTTATTTAGAACCAGTTATAACTTCATATTCTGCTCTGCCAACATTTGGAATTGCAAAATTTGGTACTATGTCCCTAGTATCTGGAATAGCTCTAGTTTCTATTGGAAAGTGCCAGATATTGAACATATTATTTGGCCTAGTGTCGTAGGCTAATTGATCCCAACCTAAAATTGAAGCCATTCGAAAAGTAGCGAGCTTTTTTGCCATTTGCATATCAGAATTAGGGTTGAAATATAAAAGGTATCCAGTATTAACTGCCCCAGTTAATACATCTACGGCTTGCAACCCCCAATGAAGCTTAGAGTTTTGCATTGATACGAGCTCAATTTTTGAAGATGTTGGTAATTTAGCTAGCATATGATTAGTAATAATTTGAATTACTTCATCTTGTTTAGAGTACTTAGTACTTTTCTGGTCTATATATACTTTAAAGTTAGCGTTTAACCCTTTACTACTTTGATTAAGGAGTTGGTTATACGTTGTGTAAAATGCTGCTTCTTCATCTTTATGCCACTTTTTATATGGGGCTTTTGATACAGCAATAGCATGAAAAGTACATGGGCTGCTTAGAACAAATTTTAAAATATTTAAGCATAAATTGATTTGTCCTGAGCTTTTTCTTACTTTTTCCCACTTTATTTCACCTTGGATCCCACTCGCTTTACAAATTTTCTCAATGTTGAAATTAAATTCATCTAAATATCCACTTGGAACATTTAAGATTCCAATTGTATAACATGGTGATCCTTTCGAAATTCCACTTTCATCGGCAAATGATACAACCTCGTTCATTTCACTCTCCATGTGTTGCACTTTACAGCTTATTATTTTGTTCAATAATTCCACTAAATAGGCTATTTGTAAATAAAAGAGTTCCTAAAATAGAAAAACGAGCCTAATTTGGCTCGTTTATCTTTTACTGATAGCTGACAGCTAAAAACTGACCGCTGCTCTTTTACTCTGGCTCATACCCCAAATTAGGCGATAGCCATCTTTCTGCCTCTGTGAGCGTCATACTAGTTCGCTTGGCATAATCTTCTACCTGATCCTTTTGCACAGCGGCTACGGCGTAGTATTTTGCCTCAGGATGTGAGAAATACCAACCCGAAACCGCAGCCCCTGGCCACATGGCGTATGAGCTGGTGAGCTGCATGCCAATGCGTTTTTCGGTATCGAGTAACTGCCAAATTTTCTTTTTCTCGGTGTGCTCTGGGCACGCTGGGTAACCAGGCGCTGGGCGAATACCTTGGTAGTTTTCGCGAATTAGCTCATCGTTACTTAAGTTTTCATCGGCTGCGTAACCCCAATACTCTTTGCGCACTTGTTCGTGCAAGTATTCTGCAAACGCCTCGGCAAGCCTGTCGGCAACCGCTTTTACCATTATTTTATTGTAGTCATCTTGCTTGGCATCGAACGCGTCGGCTAGGTCGTCTTCTTCTAAGCCGCCCGTTACTGCAAACGCGCCAAAGTAATCAGGTGTGCCTTTTGGCGCAATGTAGTCGGCTAAACAATAGTTAGCAAAGTCGGTTTTTTCGGTTTGCTGGCGTAAATGGCATGAGGTAGTTAACAGCTCTTTGCGGGTTTCGTCGGTGTAAATTTCTATGTCATCACCCTCGCGGTTTGCAGGGAATAAACCAATTACACCTAAAGGTTGCAAAGCACCTGACTTTTCAAGGTCGTCGAGCATGTCGTTAGCGTCTTTAAACAAGCTACGTGCTTGCTCGCCAACGACTTCATCGTCCATTATGCGTGGGTATTTACCAGCGATTGACCACGTCATAAAGTACGGGGTCCAATCTATGTATTTACGTAAAGTCGCAATTGATACATTTTTAAATTCGGTCACGCCCAGCTTTTTAGGCACGGGTGGCGTGTAGTTATCCCAATCAAGCTTGGCGGCGTTATCTCGGGCGCGCTGTATGGTAACGGGTTTTGAACGTGGCTTTTTGCGCGCTTGTTGCTCGCGTACTTTTTCGTACTCGGCTTTAGTTTTTTCTAAAAAGGCCGGTTTTAGCTCCTTAGATAATAAGCTCGATACCACGCCCACCGCACGGCTGGCGTTATTTACATACACTACGCCTTTGTCGTACTGCGGCTCAATTTTAACGGCAGTATGCGCTTTAGAGGTCGTTGCACCACCAATCATAAGGGGTAATTCAAAGCCTCGGCGGGTCATTTCTTTGGCTACGTGTACCATTTCATCAAGCGATGGGGTAATTAAACCCGAAAGGCCGATTATGTCGGCTTTTTCGTCAATCGCGGTTTGCAGTATTTTTTCGGCAGGTACCATTACGCCTAAGTCGATTACTTCGTAGTTATTACATTGCAGTACTACGCCTACAATGTTTTTACCTATGTCGTGCACGTCGCCTTTTACGGTGGCCATAACCACTTTACCGTTAGTGGCACCTTCTTCTTTTTCGGCTTCTATGTATGGGTCTAGGTAGGCCACTGCGCGTTTCATTACGCGGGCCGATTTAACAACTTGCGGTAAAAACATTTTACCTGCGCCAAATAAATCCCCTACCACGTTCATGCCATCCATTAATGGCCCTTCAATTACGTGAATAGGTTTATCGGCGGCAGCGCGGCACTCTTCGGTGTCTTCATCTATAAAGGTGGTAATGCCTTTTACAAGAGCGTGCTCTAGGCGTTTTTCAACAGGCCAAGTACGCCATTCTAAATCTTCTACGCGTTCGGCTTGTGCCATACCTGAAAACTTAGGGGCTATTTCTACAAGGCGCTCACCTGCACCGGGGTCGGTGTTAAGGATTACATCTTCTACGGCTTTGCGAAGTTCCTCGGGGATGTCGTCGTAAACCGCAAGTTGCCCTGCGTTTACAATACCCATATCCATACCCGCTTTTATTGCGTGGTATAAAAACACTGAGTGAATGGCTTCACGTACGGGGTTATTGCCCCTAAACGAAAACGAGACATTAGACACCCCGCCCGACACTTTACAGTGCGGTAAGTTTTGCTTAATGCGGCGTGTGCCTTCAATAAATTCTACGGCGTAGTTGTCGTGCTCTTCTATACCGGTGGCTACAGCAAATATATTGGGGTCGAATATTATGTCTTCCGGCG
>NZ_AUTO01000278.1:0-1179 GCF_000498055.1 Pseudoalteromonas sp. TB51 | reverse complement strand
AAGCCGATACCGTATTAATATTTGATTGTGATGTACACCAAGGCGATGGCACGGCACAAATTACGCAACATAATAGCGCTATAGTTACTTGCTCTATTCATTGCGAGCAAAATTTTCCGCGCTTAAAGCAACACTCCGATTACGACTTCGCCCTACCTGCCAACACATCAGATACCGAGTACTTAATAACGTTAAAACAAGCCCTCGAATTTTGCGTGCGTATTCATAACCCCGATATTATTTTATATAACGCAGGGGCTGATATTTACGAAAAAGACGAGCTAGGGTTATTTAACGTATCGCTTGAAGGGGTTTATGCGCGCGATCATTTTATTGTTAACTACTGCAAAGCCCATAACATCCCACTTATGTGCGCTTTAGGTGGCGGTTATCAGCGTAATTTAAATGCGTTAATTAATGTTCATAAACAACTATTTAAAGCTGCTATCGATTTATTTTAGTGCTTAGTATACACTCAAATAAACGGACTCTATAAAAGGCGCTAGCACGATGCGACTGCACGACGACATACATAACTTTTACGAAAAAATTGTGGTTGAAGAAATCATTAAACGTAAACTAGATAAAGTTTACAGTGAAGATGTAATGGCCGATTTTTGTTGCACGGTACTTAATCAATTGCCGCCACGTTATATTAGATACGATGTAGATATGGCCTTTTATTTACCACAAAGTGAACGTATTCACATGGAAGAGCGCGTACAAACCGCTATTGATGTTGCTATTAGCCAAATTTCAAAAAAGAAAGATTTAGATGACCAGCCCACTTGATAACGCCCCTACACATGTAAAACTGGCAGTGGATTTAATTATGCTTTTGGAGCAGCACGAGGTTGCTCCAGAGGATGTATTAAAAGCGCTCGAAATTGTAAAAAGTGACTTTGAACAAAAACAAGCCACCGCTTAGCATTACTCTTTTGTTTGCACTTCGTATTTAGTCACAGTGCCATCGTGTTTGTTACAATCAATTTTAATCTCGCCAAACGTGCGTCTTGGGGTTGTTGAGCGACGGCACGTCATTTTTTGTGCTTTACTACCATATTGGCTTATGTACAACGCAACGGTTTCGTCTATTTTAAGCTGTTGCGCCGAAGTGGCTGCGTTATAAAAGGTATTATATTGCGCCTGCCAACTTTCAACTCCAGCCTCTTTTGCAAC
>NZ_AUTO01000277.1:0-3553 GCF_000498055.1 Pseudoalteromonas sp. TB51 | reverse complement strand
CTCCAGCCTCTTTTGCAACGCCTAGCCACCCCATACCCATGTTAGTGGATTGTGTTAAGTACTGCCCTTTTAAAAACATAAACGACAATGTGTATTGCGCGCTTTTATAGCCAAGTGCTGCAGGGTCTTTTAGGTACATAAAAGCTTGTTTATAATCACCTTTTTTATACGCTTTTATGCCATTGTACTCATGTTTTTTCATGGTTATGTCATCATATAAATTAATAGGCGTAGACCCACAGCCACTTAATAAACCCACTCCCATTATTGCTGTGATCAGTAAATATCGGCTCATTACTATTCCTTTTTTATTATTTTTATATGCGAGTACCGAATCTGGCTTACAGTTAATGCAAAGCCTGTTACTCTGTAAATTAATTTGTATAATTAAAATACTATCATGAGCTTAGCAAGTTTACTTCGGTTATTTTTTCTGGCTGCAATTTGGGGCGCGTCATTTTTATTTATGCGAATGGCAGCAAACAGCTTAGGCCCGGCGGTGTTAATAGAGTTTAGAGTTGGCTTTGCCGCACTCACCCTCTTTATTGTGGCGCTGTACTTAAAACGCCGCTTGGCGTTTACTAAACACACAAAGCACTTTTTTATAATTGGCGCACTTAACTCCGCCCTACCCTTTTTACTGTTTGCTTATGCCGCGCAAACGATTAGCGCCTCTACTTTATCTATTTTAAATTCTACAACGCCCATATGGGGCGCAGTGGTGGGCATTATTTGGAGCAAAACCAAACCAACTAAAAGCATGGTGTTAGGTTTGCTGTTGGGTTTGATAGGCGTGGCAATTTTAGTTGGGCAAAATCATTTTGTATTAAATAGTCAGTCACTTATTGCGATTGCAGCAGCGCTAAGCGCCTCCTTGTGTTATGCCATTGCATCCCATTATACAAAAAATGCCCCTAAGCTTGCCCCGTTCGATAACGCACACGGCTCTATGTGGGCAGCCAGTTTTATAGTACTGCCCCTTATACTTTTTATGCCAATGCGCGAAGTACCTAGTACCAACGTTATGCTTGGCGTATTAGCACTTGGCGTGGTGTGTACCGCACTTGCTTATATTTTATTTTTTAAACTTATTGACGATATAGGCCCAACCTCAGCTTTAACGGTCACGTTCTTAATTCCGCTATTTGGCATTTTTTGGGGGCATTTAATTTTAGATGAGCAAATAGGACCAAATACGTTACTCGGCGCATTATTTGTTATTGTGGGTACTATGCTGGTTACTGGTTTTTTACCACGAAAAAAGCACTTAGCTAAAGCAAGCTAAGTGCCTTAAATTTTATATAACATTAAAGTTTAAACAAATTGTGGGTCTTTTGGCGCGTCGTGGCGGCGCGTTATATAAAGCACACAGTCGGTTTGGCTATTATTGCTATAGGCTCTTACGTGCTCAATAGGCACTGAAAAAGTATCACCTTGGTTAAGCGTTAATACTTCATCACCTAAGTCTATTGTTACGCTTCCTTGATGAACAAATATAACCTCTTCTTCAAAGCGAATATGAGGCGCAACCTGTGCATCAGGTTGTAACTTTAACGCAGAAATATTAAAGCCATGAGGCCAATTTAGCTGTGTTTGAATACATGTTTTGGCGTTTAAATTACCGACTAACGGCGCTTCATATACGCCATCAAACTGGCTAAGGTACGAGCGTTTATTCCAATTAAAGTTGCTGGCTTTAACCACTGTTTGTGCCAGCTCTTCATCGGTTATTACTCTGTGCTGCGCTATTTGCTCTTGGCTGGTCACTGCCATTGGCTTTACGCCATCGGGGATGGTTTCATTTAACGTGGTATCTACTAAGCTGCCATTTTCTAGCAAAATTAGTCCGTATTCCTTTGCCATGTCAAATACTTGCGGAGCCCAAAGTACTCTACCAGGGTTATCACTTCCAAGTACCGCATATAAATAGCCTATGCCGTCGCCAACATTTTCAAACCCTCTGAATATATCCATCGGGATCGAAATAATATCGCCTTCATTTAAAATTACTTTGGAATCTTTGCCGTCAACACCAGTGTAAAAAGCCCACGTACCACTGTGTACTACAAAAATTTCTTCAGTTAAATGGCTATGCTGCGAATTTAAACACCCTGCAGGTTGGCGCGCACCACCAATATTAAACCCATGAGGAATAGAAATATGCACATGTTGATTTGGGTTTTCGGCAACGCCTGGGCCAATAATTGTAAAGTTTTCTTTTTGATCGCTCCCCGGCGAGCGTGTATCAATAAAGGCATTTTTACACGCAATTAAATCGTCGTATCGTACTAACCTATCTGCAAATACACTCATTACTCTCTCCTAAATTGGTTACTGTGCGGTCCAACCGCCATCAATTTTAATACTTGTACCGGTGATCATTGCCGAAAGACCGCTTAGTAAAAACACACAAGCATTGGCAATATCATCGGTTTGGGCAATTTTTTTCAGTGGGATCATGTCGTAAACAAACTGCTTAAACGTCGCATCTTCTAGCATGGGTTTGGTCATTGGGGTTTCTACAAAGGTGGGGGCTACGGTGTTCACACGCACATTTTTATTGGCAAGTTCAACCGCCATTGCTTTGCTCAACCCCTCTACCGCATGTTTGCTCATGCAATACAAAGTACGTTTAGGTGAACCAACAAACCCCATTTGCGACGACATATTAACCACCGCCCCAGCGCCAGAATTTATTAGCGCTGGCAGTGCCGCTTGGCTAATTTTGTAAACGCTGCGAATATTCATCGCAATTACGTCATCAATATTTTCATCTGTTTGCTCAAGCATTGGCGCAACCCGATTTATACCGGCGTTATTTAACAGCCCATCGAGTGTTTTTAGCGCCTTTAAACGCTCAAAAAAAGCATCGCTATTTATATCTAGCGGCCAAATTTCTATTTGCTCAGGCGCGTATTGCTGCAGTGTTTGTAAATCACTGAGGGTACGTGCTACTGCAATAACTTGAGCCCCTGCATCTACGCATTTTTCTACGCATGCTTTACCAATACCTTTGCCTGCACCTGTCACTAAAATGGTTTTACCCACTAAAAGCGTTTTATCAAATCCCATTTGTTCACCTAAATTCTATATTGCATTCGAAGTCATTATTAATTAGAGTACAGTTAGATGCAAGACATTATTTAACCAATACGTCTCATCAAATGTGTATATAACAACGACTCACTAAGGACACTAGCAATGATAAAGCATTTAAAAAAGGGTCAACCAATTGACTCAAAACAAAAACAAAATCAATCAGTAAGAGATATTGTAGAGAATATTTTAGCGCATGTTGAAACCGAAGGTGACGCAGCCATTCGTGAGTACTCTGAAAAGCTCGACAACTGGACTCCGGAGTCTTTCAAACTTTCAGAAGACGAAATTAAAGCCTGCTATACACAACTTGATGAGCAATTAATTAACGATATTAAGTGGGCGCAAAGCCAAGTACGTAATTTTGCACAAATACAACGTGACTCAATGAAAGACGTAGAGGTAGAAACTCTTCCCGGCGTAACCCTTGGTCATAAACATATCGCTATGGATAGCG
>NZ_AUTO01000276.1:0-4018 GCF_000498055.1 Pseudoalteromonas sp. TB51 | reverse complement strand
CTTGGTGCGAAAGCGCCAGGTCTTTTTTATGCACTTGATTTGGTGTTTTCATATCCAAACTTAAGTGCGGTCGCATTTCATTGTATATAAATATCGATTCTTCAACGAGCTGTTTTAACTCTGCCATATTGCGACATTTATACAGTAAAAACTCTTGCTTTAATATCCCGTTAATACGCTCTGCTAATGCGTTTTGATAACAGTCATACCCATCGGTCATCGATGGTCTAATGCCCTCTTTTAATAGCGCATTTTGATATACTTCAGAGCAATATTGTAAACCTCTATCTGAATGATGAATGGCATCACGTTTATATACGCGTTGCTTAATTGTCATTTCTAATGCTCTGACTACATCGGTTGCTTTCATTTCATCACTCAGCTCATAACCCATTATTTTTCGACTGTAAGCATCAGTGACTAACGATAGGTAATGCACGCCTTGCGCTGACTTTACGTATGTAATGTCACTAACGAAGACTTCCTCGGCCGCAGTAGGCATGTATTCCTTTAGTAAATTGGGATGCTTGCGCATCCAATGGTTACTGTTTGTTGTTTTAGTGTAATTTTTCTTTGGTTTTACAAGAAAGTCATGCTCTCTCAAATAATCAAAAAAACAATCACGACCTAGTTTAATGCCACGCTCTTGCAGGTCTGGCTTTATCATCAGATAAAGTTTCTTCCCACCAATACGAGGCATGAATTGCCGCCAGTACATCACTAATTCTTTGACTGGCTCCAATTCTTTATTCCGAGCATCTATTCTGCGCATAGCTTGATAGTAACCTTGTCGCGTTACGCCATATGCACGGCATAACGGAGTAAGCTTTATTTGATGGTTTTCTTTTGCGCGCGTGATAGCTCGGATATGTACTTTTTTCGCAAGCCCGCTCCATATTCTTCATCCATAATATTAATCATTTCATCTTTGATTAAATCCTTTAGGCGTAACTCTTCTATCTCGCGCTCTAAACGTTTAATTTTTTGTGCTGGGGTTTCTTTCGATTTAGGCATGTTGGCTATATAAGTTGGTTTAGACCAATCTAATTTACCATGTTTTCGCAGCCATACCAGAACGGTACTGCGGCCTTGAATACCGTAATGACTTTGCGCTTGTTTATAGGTGAAGTCGCCTTTTTCTACTTGCTCAACAATAGATAATTTAAAGCCTAATGTATAATCTCGCTGAGTACGCTTAACGTCTTTAATTTTAGTGGTTTTCATAAAATAAGTCCTAAATGTGTAAACACATTTCAGGACAAGACAGTTAAGCACATAAATAAGCCCAGCTAATGCTGGGCTTATTTTTTGCTGCTAATTGGCTATTACGTGCTGTGATTAAGTAAAGCTTTAAGCTTACCTGGCTTAATAGGCTTACTTAAATAATGTATATTAGCCGCTTTGGTTTCTTGTTTAAGCTCGGTGTCGCGTACGGCGGTTATAAGTATGGCGGGCACTTCGCTTTGCCATGTATCACGCAGTGTTTTTATAAGCGAAATACCATCGCAATCATTACCTAATTGGTAATCCATTAAAATTACATCGGGCGCTGCGTGCTGTTTAGCGTGCGCGAGTACTTTATTTACATCGTCAAACAAGGTGTAATTGGCTTGCCACTTTTTAAGTAAGCTGGCCATTGCTGCTAGGTTTTCGGGGTCATCGTCTACCGCGACTATGTTAATCGCGGCGCGGTTTTCTACTAAGCTGCTGGCCGTTGCTTTTTGTTGTACAAACTGCGCATCGCCATAGGGTACTTCAATACTAAAGCGGCTGCCTTTACCGGGCTCAGAGTGCACATCAAGCTCTAAGCTAAGTAAATCGGCCATACGTTTTACAACGCCAAGCCCTAAACCAACGCCTTTGTTATCACCGGCTTCTATACGGTAAAAGTCGTTAAATATTTTAGCTTGTTCTATTTGGCTAATACCTGGGCCGGTGTCCCATACTTCTATACGTAAATTATGTTTACGGTTTCTGCACGCTATTAATACTCGCCCTGTTTCAGTGTATTTAACCGCATTAGACACCAAGTTTTGTATAATTCGGCGCAAGTAGGTAATGTCGCTATGCACAATTTGTGCGTTTGAACGCACGGTTAGTTTTAAGCCTTTATCGCTTGATAAAATAGCGTACTCGCTTTGCAGTGGCATAAGTATATCGTTTATACAAAAGTGCCGTGGAGTTGGGGTCATTGCGCCTTGCTCTAACTTGGCAATTTCTAGTAAGGCCGACATTAAATGCACGGTTGAGTCTAAACTGTGGCCAAGCTTATTAAAGCTATTTTGGTTAGTTGTATCAAGCTGCTTTTCATCAATGGCGGCAAGGTATAAACGCGCCGCGTTAAGAGGCTGTAAAATATCGTGGCTAGCCAGTGCTAAAAATCGCGTTTTACTGTCGTTGGCTTGCTCTGCTTCGCGCTTGGCTAAAGTAAGTGCTTGCTCTGTTTTTACTCGGCTATCTATTTGTGCTTGTAAGTCTTTATTAATGGTTTGCACTTCTTGGGTTCGCGCTTCAATGCGGTTTTCAAGATCCATGTTAATTTCTTCAAGCGCATTTTGCGTACTTATATGGTTTGTAATGTCTGAAAAACTCGTTACAAAGCCGCCATCGGGTAGGGGGTTACCTATCATTTCGTACACTTGGCCATTACGGCGGTGACGAATAAAGTGATGCGAGCTACCATTTTTTAAATGCTGAACGCGTTTTTCTACTTGGCGCTCTATTTCGCCTGGGCCACATTCACCGCGTACTGCGTTGTACCTTATTATATCTTCTATGGGTTGCCCCACTTCTAAAAAGCCGTCGGGGTAGCCAAACATTTGGCTGTAGCGCTTATTCCATGCCACCAGTTTTAAATCTTTATCGACCACCGAAATACCATGGCTTAAATTTTCGAGCGAGGTATACAACAGGTTTTGGTTAAACTGCAATGCTTGTGTGGTTTCATCAAAAAAGTTAACCACCTCTTCAAAGGCCATACGTTTTCCCGATGAAACCGTACGGATTAGCGCCTGCGCCGAAGACGCCCCTAACACCCCAGTTAACGCACGCTCGCAGTAGGCTATAAATTCGGGCTCGGGGTGGGCATTATTGTCACTTAGCTGGTGCGAAAGTGAAAAGTGCGCCAGTACTTGTTGGCTACGCTGAATACCTAAAAAGGTTTGCAGCAGTATTTTAAAGTCGTAAACCGTGGCTTTAACATTTTTGTTTAAGCGGCGCGATAAAATAGCCTGATCTTTAGGGTTAACAAATGCAGCCGCCTGAATTTTGTCTATCAAGCGCTCTTCTGCCCCTAACGAAAAGCTAATATAACAACCAATATTAGCAAATAAGGCAATCAGAGTGCCGCGTGTAATAAGGGTTTGCTGAAGCTCGCTATCAAGCGCGCTACCGGCATCTAAAATTGGCATCATTAAAAATAATACCCAACAAATAAAACCCGCTAATAGCCCCGCATATACACCATAAGCATGGCCTTTTCGCCAGTAAAGTCCGCCCACAATAGCCGGGAGCAGCTGCGTTACTAACGAAAATGCCACCAGCCCCATACTGGCCAGCGCACTACCATGGCCAAACCATTGCTGATAAAAATAAGCCAATATAAGTATGCCGGCTATGGTAAAGCGCCTAACTAATAAAATTTGCGATTTATAACTGCTGGTAATTAAGTTGCGCTTAAATTTACGGCGTAGCATAAGCGGCAGCACTACATCGTTAGAGATCATGGTGCTAAGCGTAAGTGTGGCCACCACTATCATGGCGGNCCCGCCAATAAATACAAAGGTACTTAAAAAAGCTTGGTCGTGAATAAGCGGTAGTGCTAATACAAAGCTGTCGGGTGAAAAACTGCTACCAATACTTGGGTGAATTGCGGCAGTAGCAATAGGAATTATCATCGCGGCGGTGAGTAATAAATACAGCGGAAAAGCCCAACGAGCAGTAAATAAATGGCGTTTGTCTTGGTTATCTACCACGGTGACATGAAATTGTCGTGGTAAACAAATTATGGCCGCGGCAG
>NZ_AUTO01000275.1:0-1521 GCF_000498055.1 Pseudoalteromonas sp. TB51 | reverse complement strand
GCCATAAGTGACTGGCCAATAAAGTTAAAACTAAAAAAGTTAAAGTTGCCCCAGTGTTGCCAAACCGACTCTGTGACTTTGTCGCCGCTAAGGGTGGGTAAATTAAATAAGGTGTACAAGGCTAAGCCAGCGACGGCAATAAGCGCAATGAGCTTTATCATTGACTCAAAGGCGACTGCTAGCATAAGCCCAGAGCGGTACTCGGTAACATCTACCTTACGGGTACCAAAAAATATTGCAAACAGCGCCATAATTAACGTGGCGGTGAGGGTAAGCATTTCGCCAGATATTTGATTGCTGTTTTGCAAAAGCAAAAAGCTGGTACTGAGTGCTTTTAACTGCAGCGCAATATAGGGAATGGTAGCAAGTAGGGCAATAACAGTCACCAATATTGCACTGGTTTGACGTTTACCGTAGCGGGCAGAAATAAAATCGGCAATGGTGGTAATGTTTTGTTTTTTACTTACTAATACCAGTTTGCGTAAAAAGCCTTGGCCAAAAAAGAACAACAATGAAGGCCCCAATAAAATGGGTAAATAGCTCCAACTGCTGGTGGCGGCGGTACCAACCGAACCATAGTACGTCCACGAGGTACAATAAATCCCTAACGATAACGAATACACAAAAGGATGATGGCTAATCCGTTTAGCAAGTGGTGTTGTTTTATCGCCCCAATTAGCAAGCCAAAACAGCACCCCAATATAGCCTAATGCTACAAAAATCAGTACAGCAGTCATGTTGTTATTAAACCTTATTATTTATACCCACACACAATACCAGAGATAACTTTAAGTGTGCGTGCACAATTTTATGCAAAATATTAACGTTGTTTTTATTGTGTTGATTTTAAATGATTATTTTTATTTCTGGTGATTTATTAGACTAATGTCGCATTTTTACACAAAGCCACTTAAATTTTGCCGTTAACGCCCTTTGGTAAAAGCTAACTTACTGAGAATTATGTGTAATTGTATTTTTAAATACAATTGTATTTACAGTTTACGTAAACGTTAACAGGCTGTTACGACTATGGTCTCACTTCACTCTTCACGCCGCGTTGCTAAATTAATAACCGACTATAAAAAAACCACTCATTGCAATTATGCAATGCTTAAAGGGGAAAATAAAAATGGCTTTTAAAGATGAAGAACAAGCAAAAGCTTATTGGGCAGAAAACATTTCACTACTGTTTAAGTTACTAGCAGTGTGGTTTGTGGTCTCATTTGGCTTTGGCATATTACTGGTAGATGTACTGAATGAAGTACGTTTTTTTGGGTTTAAACTTGGCTTCTGGTTTTCACAACAGGGCGCTATTTACACCTTTGTAGCTTTGATTTTTGTTTACGTTTTCAAAATGAACACGTTAGATAAAAAATACGGCGTAGACGAATAGGAGCTAGGTAATGGATGTTCAAACACTCACATTTATAATTGTTGGTTTAAGTTTTGCGCTTTATATCGGCATTGCAATTTGGGCGCGTGCAGGCTCTACAAATGAGTTTTATGTGGCAGGGGGCGGCG
>NZ_AUTO01000274.1:0-39342 GCF_000498055.1 Pseudoalteromonas sp. TB51 | reverse complement strand
CCGCCTCTACAGCCGCTTTAGCGCCTTCTTGTAATTTAGTGATCATGGTTTGAATTTCATCTGTGCTTTGCCCAGTTCTGCTGGCTAATGTGCGCACTTCATCGGCAACAACTGCAAACCCTCTGCCGTGCTCGCCTGCACGAGCCGCTTCTATAGCAGCGTTGAGTGCAAGTAAGTTTGTTTGCTCCGATATACTTCTGATCACATCAAGCACAGAGCCTATATTGTTACTTTCGTTTGCTAAATCTTCAGTTACTTGGCTCACTGTTTCTATATTACTTGAGAGTGTTTCTATGGCGGTAATGGTATTCGCTACCACGTTTTTACCGGTTGAGGCATTGTGCGCTGCATCATTGGCAGCTTGTTCTGCGGCGTCGGCATTACGACTCACATCATGAATTTGGTGCGTCATTTGCTCCATGGCGGCGGCTACTTGTGTGGAACTGTCGTTTTGTAGCTCAATGAAGGAATGGCTTGTTCTACTTGACTCATCCACCGTGTGAGCGTGTCTGCTTACATCATCTGCACTGTGCGATACATGCACTAACGACTCGCGCATTTTTAAAACAAATAAATTAAAAGAGCGTGATAGCTCTGATATTTCATCATTGCCCGATTCGCTTAGCGTACGTGTTAAGTCACCTTCACCTTGCGATATGTTTTTCATCATGTCTGCGGCAAGACGAGTAGGCGTGAGTATACTTTTACCAATAAAGTAACTTAATAAAATGACAGCAATAATCATAACTAAGGCGCTAATTATGATGAGATTACGCTGCTCGCTAAATGCATCATCTATTGAATCTAGGTATACGCCTGAGCCAATAATCCATTGCCACGGGCTAAAACCTTTTACAAATGCGACTTTATCTACCGGCTGATCTTTTCCTGGTTTTGGCCATTTATAAGGTATAAAACCTTCTTTTTGTTGTTTTACAATGTTCACCATTTCTACAAAAAGTGCTTTGCCGTCGGGGTCTTTATTATTACTTAAGTCTTTACCGTTAAGCGCAGGCTTTATTGGATGCATTACCATTTTGGGCTGGTAGTTGTTTACCCAAAAGTAATTTGTTTTGTCATAGCGCAGCGCTTTTATAGCGGCCAGTGCTTGTGATTGAGCCTGCGCTTGTGTGAGTGTATTGTTTTGTTCAAGCTGGTGGTAATGCTCAATAACACTGTATGCTGTTTCTACTACATTTTGGGTTTTTAGATATTGCTCGTTTTTGAGTGAGCTATATTGATGAGTTAGGCTAGATATACTAAGTACTATTAGGCCAAATACAACAATGGCTATTAACAGTAAAAAACGCTGGAAAATACTGAAACTACGTAGGTTAAGCATTAATTTGTCCTCAATTAGTGTACGCCTTAGCGCATAGAATAAGCGTAGCTAAAAAAAGCGTTTAATCTAGGCTTACTAACTTATTAAGACAAAAAAAAGGCTGATTTTTCAATCAGCCTTTAGTCTATTTAGTCGTCATATGATTATTTAACATCAAAATGTCGATTGAAGAAGTTTGTGATGGTTTGGTGTAAATGTGTTTGCACCTGTTTACCGCGTAAGCTGTGTTTTGAGCCTGGGTAGGTCATCATTTCAAACTGTTTTTCGTTATCTTGTAGTTGTTTAAATAATTTAGTGGCGTGGGTAAATAACACGTTGTCATCTGCCATGCCATGGTAAATCATTAATGGGCCTTTTAAGCCATCAGCGTATGGGAATACGGCGCTGTCTTCGTAGCCTTTGGCATTGGTTTTAGGATGACCAAGGTAGCGCTCAGTGTAATGGGTGTCGTAAAGTGCCCAGTCAGTAACTGGTGCTCCCGATACACCGGCTTNCCGCCATAACTGTGGCCATAAATACCAATGCGTTGTGGGTCTACGTAATCAAGCGTGCGTAAAAACTCAACGCCTTTAATTTGATCTGCTACTTCTACAACACCTAAGTGCTTGTAAATAGCGTCTTCAAACTTTTTACCACGGTTGTAAGAGCCTCGGTTATCGAGCTGAAAAATAACATAGCCTTGTTGCGCCATGTATTGAAAGTACAAGTTTTTGCTGCGCCAGCTATTTGTAACGCGTTGTGCATGCGGGCCGCCGTATACATTAACAATTACTGGGTGCTTTTTACCGTCTGCAATATTACTTGGTTTAAACAAGCGGTAATGCATTTCTTGGCCATCTTCAGCTTTAATTGTACCGTACTCTGGAGTTGCTAAATCACTTAAATAAGGTGTTAATGGGTGGCTATCATCAAGCTTATTTTGTTCAAGCCATGTGATAAATTCGCCGTTTACTTTACGTAGTGCCGCCGAGTTAGGCTTGTTTACCGATGAGCTATTATCAATAAACGTTTTGCTGTCTTTAGCCATTACCACTTTGTGGTATTGGCCTTGTTCGGTAATGCGCTTAATATTGCCTTTTTTAAACAGTGGTGCGCTGTATAAATGGCTTTCAAGCGGGGTGTCTTTACGTCCTGCAAAGTACACTATGCCTTTTTTCTCATCCACGCCTTTTAAGCTATCAACAACCCAGTCTCCTGAAGTGATTTGTCGAATTAGCTGGCCATTAGTGCGGTACAAATAAAGGTGTTTAAAACCATCGCGCTCAGAAGCCCATACAAAATGCTTTTTGTCTTTTAAGAAATGCAGATCAAAGTTTAAATTGATCCACGTATCGCTGTTTTCTGTTAGCGCTACTTTTTGCGTTTTAGTATCGCTATTGTAAAAACGTAGTTCTAACTTATGTTGTGAGCGATTTTGCCATTGATACGAAAGGGTAGTGCTGTCTTTTAGCCATTTAGCACGTGCAATGTAAATGTCTTTATCGTCACCTAAATCAACCCAGTCAACGTTTTGATTATTTAAAGACACAACGCCAAGTTGTATTTCAACGTTGTCGGTACCTGTAAATGGGTAACGTTGATTAAATAGCTTTACTTCGTCTGCATAAATTTCGTTACGGATGGCTTCTTTTACTGGGGTTTCATCTACGCGAGTGAATGCAATTTTAGATTCATCGCCAGCCCACCAGTAGCCAGTCATACGGCTCATTTCTTCTTGTGCTACAAATTCGGCCATGCCGTTTTTAATAACGCCGCCGCCATCTTTGCTCAGTTGTATTTCTTTACCTGAATCAAGCGCTAAAGCGTAAAGGTTTTGCTCGCGAATAAACGATACATAGTTACCTTTAGGAGAAAAACGGGCATCGGTTTCAAACGCTTCTGTATTGGTAAGTTTTTTACTTTTACCAGATGCAAGCTCGTAATAATACAGGTCACCATTGAGTGGGAATAACAGGGCTTTGCCGTCTTTAGACCATTTATACTCTAAAATACCTTTACCAAAAATACGTTGACGTTCGCGGCGTGCTTTTTCCTCATCAGAGAGGTTTTCTGGGCCTGAAAAGAGCTTTGCAGAATCAACCAGTATTCTGTTGGTGTTATCTTTTAAGTTGTATTCCCATAAATCATAACGGTTGTAGTCATCGGTTTTACCTTGCAGGTAAGTTACGCGGCTACCGTCTGGTGAAAACTTAAGTTGTACGGGAGCTTTACCCGACAAGCTCGGATCATCAAAAATACGCTCTAGCGATAATGGTTTTGCTTGTACGCTCAGTGCGCCAACAGCTAGCGGTAGTGCGAGGGTTAAGTGTTTTATTTTTTTTAGCACAAGGTTGCCTTAGCTTATTATAAATATTGTATTAAATGGTAAAGCTAAGCGTGTGCAACTGCAAATAAATGCTATAAAGTGGCCATTATTAAAGACTAACTAGGATGTGACGATGACGAACCACACTTTTGAACTCGCCCCAGAGCTTAAGCGCGATTGTATAGAACTGGCAGATTGGCCTTTATGTAAGGTGTTATTACTTAACGACAGCCAATACCCTTGGTTTGTATTGGTACCCAGAAAACCTAATTTAAAAGAGATCATCGATTTATCTGATGCCGATCAAATTGTATATTTAAAAGAGTCGGCCAAACTCAGCAAACTTATTATGCAAGTGTTTAGCCCTGATAAATTAAACGTGGCCGCTTTGGGCAATATGGTGCCGCAATTACATATTCATCATATTGCACGTTTTACAACTGATGCTGCGTGGCCTGCACCGGTGTGGGGTAAGTTTCCTGCAAAACCATACACAGATGAGCAAATAATAGCGCTAAAAAAAGCGCTGCAGTTATAAACTACAGCGCTTTATTAAACTATTACAAAGTATTACGTGTTGGGTTAGTTAAGGCCTAACACGTCTTTACCTTGTTTAAAGGTTACATCAACCGGAATATTCGCTTGGCTTAGTTTTTCTAAGTCTTTAGCAAGCTCTTCTTTAATATCGCCATGAGTGGTAATTAGTTGATCTACTTTTTCGTAATCGCCGTCACCTTGTAATGTTAAAATTAAGCGCGACAGCTTAGCCATAGCCACGCCCATTTTTTCCATATTTACACGGTATAAACCCTCTTCATTTTTAGAAAAAGCGCCTTCTTGTGCAAAAAAGTTAAAGCGGATCATGTTGGCTTTACCATGTGCGCTTGATGCACCAAAACGTACTGAGCGGAAAATACCCGCCATAAAGGTGGTGTAGTAATCTTCTAATGTGCCTTCGGTAATTTCGCCTTTTTTAAGTAACTGTTCAACCATGTATAAACCTAAAATATCGGCTTTACCTTCTTCAAGTGCACTTGCGTGCTCTTGTAATGATTGGCGCACAGTGCCTTTATTTGTAATGGTGTTTTTAATACCTAGGCCATGAGCCACTTCGTGAAACATGGTATTGGCAAAAAAGGCGTTAAAGGTAATATGCTTACGTTGCTCTGGTACAATTAACTGCTCAGCAATTGGCACTAAAATTTTATCAAATTTTGCACGCATTGCGTTTTTAAGCTGCAGGCGACGCGTGCCTTTTTCAAGCTGTACTTGCTCATCGTTTGGTAAGTTAATGGCAATCGTTTTGCTGCCCGCATTTGAGTGACCTGCATAGTAAACCACATCGTAAGCATTTAAATCGGCGTCTGAGCCTGGCACTTCTTGCTTATATTTAGCATCTACCGGTAAACCTTTTTGAAGCTCTGGTAAAAAGGCCGCAAATTTAGCTAGGCGCTCGCTCCATTTTAAATCTTTAATTAGTACATACGACTCATAAGCAGAGCGGTAGCCAAAGAGTTGATCTTCGTAAGTTTCAATTGGACCAATAACCACATCAACTGGGTTATTTTTCATGTCCATCCAGGCAAAGTCAGAACCCTGAAAATCATCTTTTTGCAGTGCATCAGCACGTAGGTTTAAGTAATTAGCAAATTCTTTGTCATCGGCAAGCTTACTGGCTTCACGTAATAAATCTGCTGCTTTAGCTAACTCCTCAGCGTATTCTTTTGAGTAAGGCACGCTGTAAAGGTTACCTTGCTCATCACGTTTAATTAATGAATAAAGGCCTTTTTTATCTTCTACGTCGGCGTTATTTAGCTCTTCTTTTGTTATGTCGGCTGGGTAGAATTGTGCGCCAAGAGCTTTTTCTTTGTAACCTGATAAAAACGGTTCGTCACCGTTTAAACGATCCCAAGGACCGTAGTTAATATCAGCAAATTTACGTACTTTTTCATCACTTAGCTTTGCTAAAAAAGCGTCTTTATTATCGCCAAAAGCCTGCTTCCAAAATAGCTCGTCCATAATTTTAGAGGCATCGATAAGCTTAGCAACCATGGCTTTTTGATTCTCACTTAAATGAGATAGGTCGGCTTCTAGGCTAAAGTCGGTGTAAATATCTAAACGTTGTTTATCAATATTAATTAAATCTGGGCCAGCTTGCGCGGCACTTTTTTGAGCAAGTTCTACACCTGTGGCTTCGGTCGAAGAGGGGGCTTGCTCTGAGCATGCACTAAGAAAAACGACGCCTGAGAGTAAAATTGCTTGGCTAATTTTGTTTAAGATCATTTGATTGCCTGTTAAAAAAGTAAGTTTAATTATTTGTACGCTTAAATTTAATTGCTAGCGCGTACAAACGTTTCCTTATAGTGACTGCATTAAAGCAAAACTAAATGGTAAATAGCAAGTGTTTGGCGGTGTACCGCGTCTGCAGGCGATAATAACAATTAATTTATATAATTTTCTTAACTTTATCGGTAAGTTAGATAATACTCATTGTATTACTCATTTTATCCGAGGTTAGCAGTTGCATTGCGGCCCAGAAACAAAAGGATGACAGTTCTATGTCTACAGAAAATGCACTATTAACGATTTTGGTTGATAGAATCAATAACGACACTTTGGTTTTACCTACGTTACCTGAAGTTGCAATTAAAGTGCGCCAAGCGGCCGATAACCCTGATGTAAACCTAATGCAAATGTCTGACGTGATTGGGCAAGACCCAGCTCTTTCAGCGCGCATGATTAAAGTGGCTAACAGTGCAATTATGGGCCGAGCGGTTAAAGTGTCTAACTTACAGCAAGCGGTTACGCGCATTGGTTTACGCCAAATTAAAAATATAGCAACCGCAATGGCAATGGAGCAGCTGTTTGTTTCTAATAATGAGCTAATAAAAGGCTACATGAGTAAAGCGTGGCAAAAAACGCTAAATGTGGCGGGGCATTCAATAACGCTAATGGCGTTTTATTTACAAAATAATAAACGTACATCGTTAAATAGTGACGCTATTACGTTGGCGTCGTTGGTATATAACATTGGTGTATTGCCTATTTTAACCGAAGCTGAGCGCCACCCAGAGGTGTTTGCTAACCCAAGCTTTTTAGCACATGCAATTCAAAAGCTCAGTGGTAAAATTGGTGGCTCAATTATGGGAGCGTGGGAGTTTCCACCTGAATTTGTAAATGTGGCTAGACATTGGGCCGACCCTACGTATCGCCCTGAAGAGATTGGTTATGTTGATTTTATTCGTATTGGCGCTATTTTAGAGGGGACTTTACAGGTTTCTGATAAATCAGCGGCTTTACAAACTTACATAGATAAAGGCGTTATTCCTTCTATGCAGCTATTTTCAAGTGACGAATACAACGACATGCTCGAAAATGTAAAAGACACATTTAGCTAATTAGCAGCTATAAAGGTAAAAGCAAAAAGCACGACTAAGTCGTGCTTTTTTTGGTTTTAATAGCGCTTATATTTTTAGCGTTTTATAAATCTTCTGCATCACCTAAACCGGCCGTCAGTTCTTCAAGCAGTAGCTTTATTTCTTCTGAGGCTAAAATAAAGTCAGCATCTAATTTAACCGCCATATCTTCTTTAGGAATATCGGCGTTTTCTTCTTTTAAAGTTTCTGAGTAGCTTAAACGCTTGATAGAGCCATCGTTTTGCAGCATAAACTTCAGGCGTTCTTGCCAATCAAGTGCAAGTTTGGTCACGCGTTTACCATTTTCTAGGTGCGATTTAACTTCATCACACGATAAATCATGACCTTTTAGTTTAACCTGTGCGCCACTGTCGTCGGCTTCTTCTAGCTCAGCATCAAAACCTATAGCAAAGTTTTCAGGGGTGCTGAAGTTAGTTAACCAATCAGTTAAAAATACATCTAGGTCGTAGTTTGCAAAAGCAGGTACTACCGGTAATGTGCCCAGAGACTTACGCAGCAATGCAAGTAGCTCTTCTGCTTTATTAAAACTGCCGCTGTTTACTACAACCCAGCCGTTTTCTTGGTCAATAAAAGCAAACTGTAGGCTCGATTTTTTAAACGCTTGAGGTAATAAGGTAGTTAAAATGTTTTCTTTTAACTCGTCTTTTTCTTTCTTTTTAACAGGGCGGTTTTCTTCCGCCTCTATTTGATCTACTTTTTCGGCAACCATTTCATTAACAACAGATGCAGGCAGCACTTTTTCTTCACGTTTGGCACATACTAAAATGCTTTTTTGTGAAAAATGCGCCAGCGAGTCACCATGCTTACCAAATGCTTTTGTCCAACCAAATGTAGAAAGGTCTTGAGAGCCACAAGGGCGAAATACATCTTGTTCTAACGCTTTTTCAAACTCTTCTTGAGTGTACGAAACATCTTGCTTAAAGCGATAACAAATCAGGTTACTAAACCACATAAGGTAACTTTTCCATCTTTTAAATTTGCTCAATCATAGCAATAAAATGGGGTTCTCGAAATGGCTGATTTTAAGCAAAGCCGTTATTGATTAAATAAGGGCTTTGGCATGTTTTTAGGAAACTCAATATGGTAATGAAGCCCTTTGCCAGGCTCACTGCTTGCCTCTATTGAGCCGCTAAGTGTTTGCTTAACTAAGTTAAAGGTTATGTGTGTGCCTAACCCACTGCCGCCTTGGTCGCGTTTTGTCGTAAAAAATGGGTCAAACAATTTGGCTAATTGCTCTTTTGTTACGCCATTGCCGTTATCGGTGTAGTCAATAATAAGGAGTGTGTCATCGGCGCTAATATTTATATCAATATTGCCCTGCGCAATATTATCAAAACCATGAATAATTGAGTTCATAATTAAGTTAGTAAAAATTTGGCTAATTGCCCCTGCAGGCAGGTTAAGAACTAAATCATCCGGGCACTGTAAATTTATGGTGTGCTTGGTTTTTTTAAGTTTAGGGTGGAGCGATAAAATTACTTCGTTTAAATAATCTTTAAAGTTAATTGTTCTTACAGCTTCACTGGCTTGGTCTACCGCTATTTGTTTAAAGCTGGCAATAAGCTCAGAGGCTCTATCAAGGTTGGTTGTAAGCAAGCTCGTGCTTTGCTTGGCTTCGTTTATAAACTCTTCTAATGCTTTGGGCGATAACTTTTTTTCTTTGTAGGCATTTTCTAACGTGTTTAAACGCTCTTGTAAAAACGATATAGCAGTTACACCAATCCCTATAGGTGTATTTATGTCGTGTGTAATACCCGCGACTAATCCGCCTAGTGCAGCCATTTTTTCGGTGCCTACTAAGCGCTCTTGAGCAAGGCTTAGCTCGTCAAGGTAGCGTTCAAGCTCTTTTTGTTTAGTTAATAATTCTTCTTCGGTATGTCTGCGTAAATCAACTTCTTCGGTTAGTACCAGCTTTTGTTTTTCTAGTTCGTACTTTTGCTGTTGTAAATCCATCATAGCTTGGCTTAAGTTTGACGTTTTACGGGCAACATCTTGCTCAAGCTGTATATTGTGCTGGTCGAGCTTTTCGTTACTAACAATCAACTCACGTTGGGTATGCTCAAGCTCTTTTCTGTATTGAACTACTTTATCTATTAAGTTATTAAAAGACTGCTCCATAACGTTTAGCTCGTTATGCTCTTCGGTCTCAATGTCTATGTGTTGACCTTCTAAGTCATCAAGCTCTAAGTTTTCTATTTGATCGGTTAACTCGTTTAAAGGGTCGGTGAGCAGCTTTCTAAATGCCATTAAAAACAGAATGATCAAAAAGGTGGTTTTGATCATGGCGTTACCAATTAAAAAGTAAATAGATACCATTATTCGGCTAAATACCACATCGCGGCTAGAGAACAAGGTCACATCACCTACTTGAGTAGCGCGCCCCGAAAATTCAAAAATTAGGGGAAAGGTATAACCAAAGAGACCCGATTTGGTGTCCTCTATAATGACTTCCTCTTGTACGAGTTGTTGGTTATAAAGTTTGTGTATATCCAAAGAGCGCCCCAGCTGCGAAATAATTTCACCGCTGTCGTCGCGCACTATAATGCCCTCCACCATAGGTATAGCAAGTAAGCCTTCTGCGGTTGTAATTGTTTGCTTTGTATTTAGTTCCCAAATTGCGCGTGTTAAGCTTCGGCTAAAGGTTTTTTGTAGCGTACTTAGCTCATCACGAATGTAGTCTTTAGTATTTACAAATTCTGCAAGCACCTGTCCACATGTCACCACAAAGGTAAGCAAAAAATACACTGATAAAACATTAGTTAACAATTTCTTAGAAAGGCTTTTTTGTAACATATGGGATTTACTCATCCGGTGTAATTATATCTAAGTTGCAATTTCTAACTTAAAAGTTAGTCAATAAAACCTTAAAAATAAATAAAAAATTTATATTTTAAAGAGATAGCCCAGCTATTGAGTCGTTTTGTTTTAATAATAGTGCACTAAACTGATTTAAATTAATTTTAATGCCTACTGAGATTACAAAAACGATGATTTTTAATAGGCAGCTAGAGCAATTATTAATAATGTTTGACGTTTTATTGTAAGGTTACAGTATTACATTATGCGAACAAGCAAAGTGTTAGAGTTTTAGGAACGTGTTAGAATAGCAAAAACCAACGGACGGCTCGTTTTTATAATTTTTAGAAGGTTATTTTAGTAGTTAACATGATGAAATTTTCTATATTAGTGTGTGATGACTCCACTGTTGCACGCAAACAAGTTGTGCGTTGTTTAAATGAGTGCGTGAGTGCCGACATTCAACAAGCCGCAAACGGGGCCGATGCGCTGGCGCTTTTACGCTTGCAGCAATTTGATCTTTTGTGTTTAGACTTAACCATGCCAGAAGTTGACGGCGTACAAGTGCTAGAGCGCATTAAGGCAGAAAAAATTGAGTGTTTTGTACTGGTGATCTCCGCTGATATACAACAACAAATGAAGCAAAAAGTCGCGCAGCTTGGTGCTATCGACTTTATAAATAAACCTATTAATAAATCGGCTTTAAGTGAAGTTTTGCATAAATTTGGCATTCATTAGGTTTTTTCATGTTCAAAAAGGCTGTTTTATCTTTTAATTTGGGGTTGACAGCATAGCCTTTGTTAAGGCAGTCTTAGCTCTATGAAAACAATTAATCGCGCACTGACCATTATTATTACAACCACCATTCTTACTGGATAGTGGCATAGGTCGGTGCAACAAATTTAAAGGCCTGTGTTCACTAAGAACACAGGCCTTTTTTCGTTTTATGGGATGAGGAACATAAATAATGCGCGTTTTAAAATTTGGAGGCTCTTCGCTTGCCGACTTTGCCTGTTTGCAACAAGTAGCTTTGCTGGTAAAAGCACAGTTAAAAGATGAAATGTTACTGGTACTTTCTGCACCCGGAGGTATGACTGATTCATTAGTTGCGCTGGCAAGTGCCGCTGAGCAAGGTCAAGATTTTTCTCAGCAATGGCAAGCTTTGCTAAGCCGGTGCGAGACATTAAAAGCAGAAGTAGAAAAAAGCAGTGGCGAAGTAACAAACTGGCCAGATTTTAATGAGCTTAAAAATAAGCTAGATGGTGTGGCGCTTATTAAGTGTTGCCCAGATCAAATTCGTGCTTTTGTAATTAGTTTTGGTGAGCGTGTTAGCGTATCGCTAATGCAAAGTTTATTAAGCTCGCACAATGCACAATACCTTGAAGCAACGCGTTGTGTTGCCTCTACTGGTGGCTACATTGATGCTGAGGCCGACTTAGTAACGAGTAAAGCACGCTTTCAAGCAGTACTTAAAGAAAACCCAGCCACCATTTACATTATGCCAGGCTTTACAGCAAGCAACGAGCAAGGCGAACTGACTACACTTGGTCGTAATGGCTCTGATTACTCAGCAGCTATTGCAGCGGCATGTTTAGATGCTGAAATTTGCCAAATTTGGACTGACGTTGATGGTGTGTACAGTGCTGATCCGCGCTACATCAAAAAAGCGACTAAAGTTGATTTCTTATCTTATAAAGAAGCGATGGAGCTTTCTTACTTTGGCGCTAAAGTACTTCACCCTAAAACCATTTTACCGTGTGCGAAAGCCGGCGTACCGTGCGAAATTAAAAATACCCATAACCCAGATGCTCAAGGGTCATTAATTGGTAACGACTATTCATCTGATGAGCCAGTAAAAGCGCTTTCTAGCTTACAAGACTTAGCAATGCTAACCGTGTCAGGCCCTGGCATGAAAGGTAAAGTGGGCATGGCCTCTAAGGTGTTTAATGCCCTTGCGCACGATAACGTATCGATAGTATTAATTACTCAATCATCGTGTGAATTTAGCATTAGCTTTTGTGTGCACGAAAGCGATTTAGCGCTAGCACTAGAAGCCTTGCAAAGTGCATTTGAACTTGAATTACAAGCAGGCTTAATTGAGCCGGTACAAGTACAACGTAATCTTGCCATTGTTACTTTAGTGGGCGATAACATGCGCGCACACAAAGGTTTAGCAGCACAGTTTTTTGCTTCTCTTGCCCAGGCCCAAGTAAACATTGTAGCCATTGCGCAGGATTCTACAGAAAGTGCTATTTCGGCGGTTATTGATGGCGAACTGTGTAACGATGCAGTGAAAATATGCCATGAAAACTTTTTTACGCACGTCCCTTCAATTGACGTATTTTTACTTGGCTGTGGCTTAGTAGGCCAAGAGCTTATTTCTCAGCTAGAGCGCCAGCAAGCGTGGCTTGAAAAACGTAATATTAAGTTAAACCTATATGGCGTTGCTAATTCTCGTCAATTGCATTTAGACAGCGAAGGTATTGCATTTGATGACTGGCAGCAAAAGCTTGCAGTATCAGAGCAAGCGTTTGATTTAAATTTAGTTGAGCAGTTTGTAAAACAAAATCACTTAGTAAACCCTGTGCTTGTAGATTGTACGTCTTCTGATGCGCTAGCAGCTCAGTATGTGGATTTTTTAAATGCGGGCTTCCATGTGGTTGCCGCTAATAAAAAAGCAACAACCAGCTCGTACGATTATTACCAAGACTTAATTGCAGCAACACAAAAAAATAACCGCAAGTTTTTATACGAAACAAACGTAGGTGCAGGCTTACCGGTAATCGATAACCTACAGTCGTTATTTGGTGCAGGTGATGAGTTACTTGAGTTTAGCGGTATTTTATCAGGCTCACTGTCGTACATGTTTGGTGTACTAGAAGATGGTTTATCACTTTCTGAGGCAACTATTAAAGCAAAAGAAAGCGGTTTTACAGAGCCAGACCCACGCGATGATTTATCGGGTACCGATGTAGCACGTAAATTGCTTATTATTGCACGCGAAGCTGGCATGAAATTAGAGCTTAGCGATATAGAAGTAGAGTCGGTATTGCCTCAAGGTTTTGCACAAGGTGACAGCGTAGATGAATTTATGGCTAAACTGCCAAGTTTAGATGCTGAGTTTAACGACCGTATTCAAAGTGCGGCAGCAGAGGGCAAGGTACTTCGTTATGTAGGTACAATTAAAGAAGGCCACTGTAAAGTAGGTATTGAAGCGGTAGACTCATCGCATGCATTAAATGTTATTCGTGATGGTGAAAACGCATTAGCTATTTTAAGCCAGTATTATCAACCACGCCCGTTTGTAATTCGTGGTTACGGTGCAGGCTCTGCAGTAACCGCTGCAGGCGTATTTGCCGACGTATTAAAAACGTTATCGCGCTAGGAGAGCATTATGATAGAAGTATATGCTCCGGCGTCTATAGGTAATTTTGCAGTGGGCTTTGATGCACTTGGGGCAGCGCTTGCGCCTATTGATGGCAGCTTATTAGGTGATGTAGCCGTAGTAAGCGCCGCAGCAAGCGATGAGTTTGTTTGCTCTGGCGAATATGCGCATAAGTTACCAAGTGATGCGAGCGAAAACCTAGCATATCAATGTTTAGTGCATTTTAGAGCGCACGTTGCGCCAGATATGCCAAGTGTAAAATTAGAGCTTAAAAAGAATTTACCAATTGGCTCAGGGCTAGGTTCGAGTGCGTGCTCGGTGGTAGCAACCTTTGCTGCGCTTGATAAGTTTGCTCAAACCAATTTAAGCCAAGTTGAGCTGATTGAATTAATGGCTGATTTTGAAGCGATTGTCAGTGGCGGACGTCATTATGACAACATCACCCCGTGTTATTTAGGGGGCTTACAGCTTACAGGCGATTTAATTCCTGATAAGTCAATTGCTCTACCAGTTGATGAAAACTGGTACTACGTAGCGGCGTTTCCTGGGTTTTCGCTTAATACCGCAAAGGCACGCTCGGTATTACCTAAAGAGCTAAGCATGCATGCAGGGGTTGAGTTTGCACAGCGTTTATCGGCATTTAGCAGTTTGTTATTAACGCAGCGTTTTGATGATGCATTGAGCATTATGCAAGACGATATAGCAGAGCCGTACCGAGCACCGTTAATAACAGGGTTTAGCGAAGCGAAAGCAAATTTGCCAGCGCTTGGTGCAGAAATTGTCAGTATTTCAGGTGCAGGCCCTACTTTATTTACAGTGTGTAAAACATTAGAAGCTGCTGAAAAATGTGCGCAGTGGTTAGCGCAAAACTATATAAATGAGCAGGGCTTTTGCCACATTTGTAAATTAGATAACGACGGCACGCGCCAATTAACAGTTTTATAGGATAGGCATTTATGCAATTACATAATTTAAAAGAAAATTCTCAAAAAGTGTCGTTTGTTGAAGCGGTAAAAACAGGGCTTGGGCGTAATCAGGGGGTATTTTTCCCTGAAAGCTTAGCGCCACTCGCCGATGTAGATGCGTTATTAGATATGGACTTTGTTACCCGCAGTAGCAAAATTTTATCGCACCTTATTGGTGATGAATTACCCGCTGATACCGTTGCTCAAATGGTTAAAAATGCATTTAACTTCCCCGTAAAATTGGTAGAGGTTGAAGACAATAACTATTGTTTAGAGCTTTTTCATGGCCCTACGCTTGCGTTTAAAGACTTTGGCGGGCGCTTTATGGCTGAGTGTTTAGCACAGTTTAATCAAGGCGAAAAAGTCACGATTTTAACGGCAACCTCTGGCGATACTGGCGCTGCTGTTGCACATGCGTTTTACAACAAGCCAAATATAGATGTGGTTATTCTATACCCTAAAGGCAAAATTTCGCTTGCTCAGCAAAAGCTATTTACTACGCTTGGTAACAACATTCATTGTTACGCGGTTGATGGCAGTTTTGATGATTGCCAAGAGCTGGTTAAAAAGTCGTTTTTAGATGACGAAGTTAAATCTACACTTGGCCTTAATTCAGCTAACTCAATCAACATTAGCCGCCTAGTGGCACAAGTATGTTATTACTTTGAAGCCATTGCTCAGCTACCAAAAGAAAAGCGTGCTACAGCGCATATTTCAGTCCCTAGTGGTAACTTTGGTAATGTATGTGCCGCCATGATTGGTGCTGTAATTGGTTTGCCGGTGGGTAAACTAAGCGCGACTACAAATCAAAACGACACCGTGCCCCGTTACATGCTTGATAAAAATTGGGCGCCAAATGCCACACTTGAGTCGCTTTCAAATGCGATGGATGTGAGCAAGCCAAATAACTGGCCACGTGTGCAAACAATGTTAGATAATAACTGGTTTAGCTACGATAATTTTTACTCAACCAGTGTGAGCGAAGAAAATACGCAAGCAGTGATGAAAAATATTCAACAAACTGGTTATGTTGCAGAGCCGCATACCGCCATTGCGTACCAAGGTCTTGTAGAGAATAAAGCACCCGGCGCAGCAGGTATCTTTTTAGCAACTGCTCACCCCGCTAAGTTTAAAGAAAGTGTAGAAGAGATTCTAAATATTGAACTTGATATGCCAAAACCACTTAGCGACGCACTTGCTAAACCTTGTTTAGCAAGCGACATTAACCCTGATTATGAAGCTTTACGCACTGAAATACTCGCTAAGTTAGGCTAACTAACTTAGCGTTAAAAAAGCGGCTTTGGCCGCTTTTTTTGTATTTTGAACGCGCTAAATAAAGTATTTATCATTAACTAATTAAATGTAAAAAATAAAAGCCATTTAAATTATTAATGCATTTATAAAAAAATATCATCTTAAAAACGCTGTGAAATAGATTCAATCCCTGTTTAAATATCCTCAACTTAAGAGCGTAGGCAAAGAGTCGTTTAAAGCGTACAATAAAGCCTCTAAAAAACACCATACACGTTGCCCTAGGAGACCCCAATGTTAGAACGTAGCATGAATATTTCGGATTTTGATCCAGAGTTATTTGACGCGATAAACAAAGAAACTGCTCGCCAAGAAGAGCACATTGAATTAATCGCATCAGAAAACTACTGTAGCCCACGCGTACTAGAAGCACAGGGTTCACAGCTTACAAACAAATACGCAGAAGGTTACCCGGGCAAACGTTACTATGGTGGTTGTGAGCACGTAGACGTTGTTGAACAACTTGCAATTGATCGTGCTAACGAGCTATTTGGTTCTGACTATGCAAACGTTCAGCCACATGCGGGTTCTCAAGCAAATGCAGCTGTTTTCTTAGCATTATTAGAAGCGGGCGACACTGTACTTGGTATGAGCTTAGCTCATGGTGGTCACTTAACGCACGGTTCACACGTAAGCTTCTCAGGTAAGCTATACAATGCAATCCAGTACGGGCTAGACGAAGCAACTGGCGAAATTGACTACGCACAGGTAGAAGCGCTAGCACTTGAGCACAAACCAAAAATGATTATTGGTGGTTTTTCTGCGTACTCAGGTATTGTTGATTGGGCTAAATTCCGTGAGATTGCTGATAAAGTAGGTGCTTACTTATTCGTTGATATGGCTCACGTTGCTGGTTTAATTGCGGCGGGTGTTTACCCAAGCCCAGTACCTCACGCGCATGTTGTAACAACAACAACACACAAAACATTAGCAGGCCCTCGTGGTGGTTTAATTATTTCTGCTTGTGGCGACGAAGCAATTTACAAAAAGCTTAACAGCGCTGTGTTCCCAGGTGGCCAAGGTGGTCCTTTATGTCACATTATTGCTGCAAAAGCAGTGGCATTTAAAGAAGCTCTACAACCAGAATTTAAAACATACCAAGCACAAGTAGTTAAAAATGCTCAAGCTATGGTTGCTGTTATGCAAGAGCGCGGTTACAAAATCGTATCTGATAAAACAGAAAACCACTTATTCTTACTTGATTTAATCGATAAAGATATCACAGGTAAAGATGCAGACGCAGCGCTTGGCAATGCAAACATTACTGTGAACAAAAACTCTGTACCAAACGATCCTCGCTCACCGTTTGTTACTTCTGGTTTACGTATTGGTTCACCTGCAATTACACGTCGTGGCTTTAAAGAAGCTGAATCGAAAGAACTTGCTGGCTGGATTTGTGACGTATTAGACAACATCAACGATGAGTCAGTACAAGCGCAAGTTAAAGAAAAAGTTAAAGCAATTTGTGCAAAACTACCTGTATACGCTTAATTGCATAAGCAGCAGTAATTTAGATCACAACAAGGGGCCTGTTTACCTTTCGAGGTTTAATTTGCAGTAGTATGTTTGGTTTTTAGGCAAGGCAGAGTCTATGTAGTGTGGTTACTCCACACAAATAGGCGATAACGCAGCATAAATGCCAAACATGCACTGCCCTCGGGTTCGTCCTAGGGGTGATTTACTCTTTGTTGCTCGGTTTTTACTTAGCCCACTAGGTTACAAACCTCGCGCCGCGATCAAATCACCCCTAGATAGAACAAATTTAATCCTGAAAGGCCAACAGGCCCTATTTTTTTGCTAAGATAAAAGGCCGCTAAATAGCGGCCTTTTTTGTTTTAAAACGGAAGTACCGAGTTATGCACTGCCCATTTTGTACCGCAAAAGATACTAAAGTTATTGATTCTCGCCTAGTCGGCGGAGGCCACCAAGTTCGCCGTCGTCGTGAATGTAACGAGTGTCACGAGCGATTTACTACCTTTGAAGGCGCCGAGTTAGTTATGCCACGTGTGATTAAACAAGATGGCAGCCGAGAACCCTTTAATGAAGATAAGCTACTCAATGGCCTTAATCGCGCCCTAGAAAAACGCCCTGTTAGTACAGAGCAAGTGGATGAAGTGGTTAATATTATTAAATCGCAGTTGCGTGCTACCGGCGAGAGAGAAATATCAAGTCACCTTGTGGGTGAGTGCATAATGGAGGCGCTTAAAAAACTGGATAAAGTAGCCTATGTGCGGTTTGCCTCTGTGTATCGCTCGTTTGAAGATATACGCGAATTTGGTGAAGAAATTGCCCGTTTAGGGGAGTAATAATGCAAAACCAAACAACCTTTACCGCGCAAGATGAAATGTACATGGCACGTGCCATCGAGCTTGCAAAAAAAGGGCGATTTACAACCACCCCCAATCCTAATGTAGGGTGTGTTTTAGTTAAAGATAACCACATAATTGGTGAAGGGTTTCATCAATTAGCTGGGCAGGGGCATGCTGAGGTTAATGCCCTTGCTGTAGCAGGAGAAAATGCAAAAGGCGCGACAGCGTATGTTACGCTTGAACCGTGTAGCCATTACGGACNCACTCCGCCGTGTGCAGAGGGTTTAAAAGCCGCAGGTGTAGTAAAAGTTATTGCAGCTATGGTCGACACCAACCCACAAGTAGCAGGTAAAGGGCTTAAAATACTCAGCGATGCCGGTATTGAGGTTGCATTTGGGCTTTTAGAGCAGCAAGCGCGGGCACTTAATTTAGGTTTTTTTAAGCGTATGGAGCAGGGACTTCCGTATGTTACGTGTAAAATGGCGGCCAGCATTGATGGTAAAACCGCGCTAAAAAATGGCCAAAGTAAGTGGATCACCGGAAGCGCTGCGCGACAAGATGTACAATTACACCGAGCACAAAGCTGCGCTATTTTAACGGGCGCCGATACGGTTATTACCGATGATGCTAAGCTCAATGTGAGGTTAAGCGAGTTGCCACAGGCTTTGCCTACTGAATTACCCCTACGCCAACCGGTGCGTGTTATAATTGACTCACAAAATAGGCTTACACCAGAGCTGGCAGTATTTAATATTGAAAGTGAAATAATAATTTTTACTACCAAGGTTGATAAATCAACGCAGTGGCCGCATTTTGTAAGGCATATAGAAGTGCCACAGCAAAATAACAAAGTTAATTTAACGTCTGTTTTAGCGCACCTTGCTAAGCTGCAATTTAATCATGTTTATTTAGAAGCGGGTGCTACACTTGCCGGTAAAATGACAGAGCTTAATTTAATAGACGAATATATATTTTATCTCGCGCCTAAACTAATGGGGGGCGATGCAAAAAGCTTAGTTAATTTTGCACCGCTGACAGATATGCAAAACACCGTTAATTTGACGTTTAAAGAGTGTGTGAAAATAGGCGATGATTTACGTATAACCGCTACAAAACACATTCCAATCACTTAATTAAAAGAGTAGGGCTATGTTTACTGGAATAATTGAAGCCACAGGCAAAATTGCGCTATTACAAAAAAAACAAGGCGATTTAGCCATTCGCATTCAAAGCGCTAATCTTGATATGAGCGATGTAAAGCTTGGCGATAGCATTGCCACAAATGGCGTATGTTTAACGGTAGTTGATAAGCACATTGATGGCTTTAGTGCCGACTTATCAAACGAAACTATCAGCTTAACTGGGTTTGCAAATTATAATATTGGCCAAACAGTTAACCTTGAAAAAGCCATGCAGCCGGTTTCACGTTTAGGCGGGCATTTAGTGTCAGGTCATGTTGATGGCATTGCAACCATTACAGCCATTACTAGTAATGCGCGCGCTACAGAATATTGGCTAAGCACCGATGAAAACTTAATGAAGTACATTCCTTACAAAGGGTCTGTATGTATAGATGGTATAAGCCTGACAGTAAACGCTGTACAAGGTAATAAATTTAAATTAACCATAGTGCCGCACACAAGCGAGCAAACCACCATTGCTGATTTTAAAGTGGGCACACGCGTTAATTTAGAAGTCGACCAAATTGCACGTTATTTAGAGCGCCTTATTAAAGGGGCTGAGCAGCCGACAGGCTCAGATATTTCAATGAGCTTACTAGCTAAAGCTGGTTTTGTTAAATAACGACACTGATAACTTACACGAGCAAATTTATGAATTTACACAGCGCACAAGAAATCATCGACGACATTAAAGCCGGTAAAATGGTTATTTTAATGGATGACGAAGACAGAGAAAACGAAGGTGATTTAATCATTGCAGCAGAGCACATTAGCGCCGAAGCAATTAACTTTATGGCCACTCATGGCCGTGGCTTAATTTGTTTAACTATGACGCAAGAGCGTTGTGAGCAGCTTGATTTACCGTTAATGGTTAAAAACAATGGCGCAGCGTTTTCTACTAACTTTACTATGTCGATTGAAGCATCTAAAGGTGTAACAACGGGTATATCAGCAGCCGATAGAGCGCGTACAGTTCAAGCGGCAATTGCAAAAGGCGCCGTACCAAGCGATATCGTACAGCCTGGGCATATTTTTCCTATTATGGCACAACCAGGTGGCGTGTTAACGCGCGCAGGCCACACCGAAGCTGGGTGTGATTTGGCACGTTTAGCCGGCCTTGAAGCTTCATCAGTTATTGTAGAAATTCTCAATGCCGATGGCACTATGGCGCGCCGCCCTGATTTAGAAGTATTTGCTAAAGAGCATGGTATTAAAATTGGCACAATTGCAGATTTAATTGAGTACCGAAACCTTAACGAAACCACCATAGAACAAGTGGCTAAGTGTAAATTACCCACTGAGCACGGTGAGTTTGATTTAGTAACCTACAAAGATACGATTGACGGCCAACTGCACTACGTATTGCTAAAAGGTGAAATTAAAGAGCAAGAGCCAACGCTTGTGCGCGTGCACTTACAAAGCACCTTTAACGACATTTTACTTTCAGACAGAAGTGCGGACCGGAGCTGGGGGCTTTCTGATGCGATGGCTTACATTGCAAAAAATAACGGTGCACTGGTTATTTTAGGCAAACAAGAAAGCACCGAAGAGCTGGAAGCCACAGTAAAAGCGTTTGCTGCTGCCGATGCTGGCGAAAATGTTACGCCGCGTAAATTTAAAGGTACATCGCGTACCGTTGGTGTGGGCTCGCAAATACTGGCTGATTTAGGTATTAAGCAAATGCGCTTAATGAGTCGCCCTAAAAAGTACCATGCACTTTCGGGCTTTCATTTAGAAGTGGTTGATTACGTTGAGCCACAATAAGGGCTCAGCTTTTAACTAGTCTATTTTTTTATTTTTATGGTATGATGCGCAGCAATTTTTGCGCAATCGCAACCGCTTGAACATATTTTTAGGGTTATCAAATGAAAATTATTGAAGGTAATAAGTACGCTCCAGGCAAAAAATTCGCTATTGTTATTTCTCGTTTTAACGATTTTATTGGTAGCAGCCTACTAGAAGGTGCTGTTGATGAGCTAAAGCGTACTGGTGGCGTAGCCGATGATGACATTACCGTTGTGTATGTACCCGGTGCAGTAGAGTTACCTTTAGCGGCAAAACGCATTGCGGCAAAAAAAGAGTATGATGCAATCATCGCATTAGGCGTAGTGATCAGAGGTGGTACACCACACTTTGACCTCGTTGCTGGCGAATCTAACAAAGGCCTTGCAAATGTATCGCTTGAGTATGATATCCCGGTTGCATTTGGCGTATTAACCACAGAAAGCATTGAACAAGCAATTGAACGCGCTGGTACCAAAATGGGTAACAAAGGCGGCGAAGCGGCATTAGGCGCGCTTGAAATGGTTAATGTGTTAGATAAAATTTAAGTTTAAGGAATTTTTGTGAAACCAGCAGCAAGACGTAAAGCACGTATCTTAGCACTTCAAGCCGTTTATTCTTGGCAATTAAGTGGCAATTTAATTGCCGATATCGAACAACAAATGTTGATCGAAAACGACGTGACTAAAATTGATGTTGAATACTTTAAAGATTTAGCGCGTGGTGTTGCCGTTAATTATAAGCAACTAGATGAAGCTGTATCTCCGCATTTAACACGTCCATTTGATGATTTAGATATGGTAGAGCGTGCAATTTTACGTTTAAGCGCGTATGAGCTTAAATTCCGTGAAGATGTGCCATACAAAGTAGCAATCAATGAAGGCATTGAGCTTGCTAAAATATTTGGCGCTGAAGACAGCCATAAATTTGTAAACGGTGTACTTGATAAAGCTGTTAAGCATTTACGCAAGTAATACTAACCTTGCTAAAGCGCTCTGCTAAAGAGCTTAGCTTTAACAGTTAGTACACGTTAAAAAGGAGAGCCGGCATAGGTCGGCTTTTTTGTGTATGAAGGAATTTGAATTAATAAACCGCTACTTTAAAGGTCGTGGTATAACTCGTCGTGATGTAAGCCTAGGAATAGGGGACGACTGTGCATTAGTTACCGTTCCGCAAAACTGCCAACTTGCAGTAACAACTGATACGCTTGTATCGGGTGTTCATTTTTTTGATGACATTTCTCCCCGAGCATTAGGACACCGAGCACTGGCCGTAAATCTTAGTGATTTAGCAGCCATGGGGGCTGAGCCTACTTGGGTGTCGGTGGCATTAACCCTACCAAATATTAACCAGCAGTGGATTGAAGAATTTACTGAGGGAATGCACGAAATTGCTGAGTACTTTAATGTACAAATAATTGGTGGCGACACTACGCAGGGCTCTTTAACAGTTACTATATGCGCTAAAGGCACTGTGCCAGAAGGCAAAGCTTTACGCCGTGCAGGTGCTAAAGTGGGCGACTGGGTATGTGTAACCGGCACGCTAGGTGATGCCGGCTTGGCTATTGAATCTCGAAAGCGTGGCCTAAGTATTGAGCCTGAGCACTTAAAGTACATAAATAGCCGCTTTGATTACCCCACTCCACGGGTGGCTGCAGGGCAAGTATTACGTGGCCTTGCTTCATCAGCTATTGATGTGTCTGATGGCCTTATGGCAGATTTAACCCACATACTTGATATGTCACAAGTCAGCGCCAGTATCAATATTGAAAACATCCCAACCTCAGACGCTATGCGTTCAAGCCTGAACTTTGAGGCGCAATTGCCGTATATTTTAGGCTATGGCGATGACTACGAATTACTTTTTACTGTCTCTGAAGATAATAAAAGCATGTTGGAGCTTAAATTACGTCAATACGGCGTAGAAGCAACGTGCATAGGACAAATAAAAAGTGGCGAAGGGCACATTGAGCTTTTACACCACGGTGAAAAATTTAATTTTGAGCAACAGGGCTTTGAGCACTTTGCCAAGGAGCAGGTTTGACTAGCAAAAAACAGTTTAATTTAAAGCGCCCGCACCAGTTATTTGGCCTAGGGTTTGGTACTGGCCTTGCGCCTGTTGCGCCAGGCACCTTTGGTACATTTGCTGCTTTGCCATTTATTTTTATGACCATGTATTTTCCGCTTTGGCTACAAATAGTGTTTGCCGTGGTTATTAGTATTTTTGGTATTTGGGCGTGTGGCAAAACCGCCGATGATTTAGGTGTGCACGACCACCCAGCTATAGTGTGGGATGAAGTTGCGGGTTATTACATTACGATGATTGGCGCAGCGCTTAGTTGGCAAACCTTACTTGTAGGCTTTTTATTATTTAGATTTTTTGATATTGCCAAACCAGGCCCGATCAAAACGCTCGATAAGCGAATGGACGGCGGCGTGGGTATAATGGCTGATGATGTACTTGCCGGTATTTTTTCGCTTATTTGTTTGCAAGCGTTAATAAAAGCAGGTTTACTACGCTTTTAATTTTTGTGTTTTATTTGTTTAACTAGGTGGCAGCGAAATGATGCGATTTTTACTGGTATGTGTACTTATGTTGTGTGCCATGCCAAGTTGGGCTTCTATTACTGATTACGTTGTTAAGCAATGGAATATCAAAGATGGCTTGCCCTCGCAATCGCTAAAAAGTGTTGTGCAAGATCAGCAAGGCTATATGTGGGTCGGAACACAATTTGGCCTTAGTCGCTTTGACGGCACAACTTTTACTAATTACAACACACAAAATAGTCCTTTTTTGCCAAGCAATGGTATTAATAAACTGCTCATAGATAGTAATGGCTATCTGTGGGTGGGCACTAAAAGTGGCTTGGTGGTCATAAACCCGCAAACGCTTGCCGCACAAGAATTTAATATTAAAGGCCCAGTTAGAGACATATTAGAAGATGCCAAGGGCAGCATTTGGATTGCAGCTAATGGGCTTTATTATGTAGACCGCAACCAAGTTGATTTACGTGATAAAGCGAACGAACTCGTTCCTATTGTAAATGCCACCGTGATCACCCAAATAGTGGGGTCGGTTAGTCAAATGGCGCTTTCTCCAGAGGGGATTTGGCTTGTCAACGACCGTCATTTACTACGCTTAACTAAAAGCGCCTCAGATTTTTCAAAACTCAGGTTGGAGTTAACAGCTAAGGTGTCGTTGCCTGAGCGGTTAGCACAAACCATTGTTCATGATCTGTCTTTTTTAAATGGTAATTTATATTTAGCCTCTGAACTGGGTGCCTACTTTTTAGATTTAGACGATGAGCTAAGACCTTTTCCGCTACCGAATGCGAATAACTCAGCTGTGTATAAATTTATGAGCGACACCAATGGTGGCTTATGGGTTTCTACGTATGGACGACTGCTTTTTAGAGCTAAGTCGGGTGAGTGGCAATGGGTTGAGCCAAGTCAGCTAGATCAAAGTATTTGGTTTGCCGATATTTACCGCGATAGCCAAAATAATATTTGGCTTGCAAGTTTTAGCGAAGGCTTATGGCTTGCACACGAAGGGCGTATAGAACGCCACTCTGCTTTATCGCAAATGACAGAGGCCGTTATGGCAATCAGCCAAGCGCCCGATGGTAATTTATGGGTGGCAAATAAAAGTGGTATTGGGTATTTCGATTTAAATAAGAACTTTGTCAATAAAATACCCAGTGCGCAATTTGGCCGTGCAACAGTACACGACTTACAGTTTGATGGGTCGCGTTTATATATAGCGACCGGACGAGGGCTGTTTTTTTACGAGCAAGATAAACTATACAGTTTTCCTGGCAGAGCCCTGCGCGACAATCCGGTATTCGCTATTAGCCCATCAAGCAAAGGTGGTTTTTGGATAGGTACAGGGCGTGGCTTGTATAGGCTAAGTTATGGCGGGTTAACACCCTTTGCATACAATGCCTTTTTAGGCAGTAAATTTATAACGTATGTGCTCGATAAAGCAAACTTTGGTGTAATAGGGACCAGTAAAGGGGCGTATTACTTTACTGACCGTGGCATTGAAAAAATAGGTGACCAAACTTCGCTCGAAAGTGCATACATCACCAGCGTATTACATATAGATGGTGTAGGTATTTTAATTGGCTCGCTTAATGACGGCTTATTTTACAGAAGTTTACAAGGGCATTGGCGACAGTTAGATGCAGCCAACGGCTTACCCTACGGCTCTATTTTTAGCCTAGAGTATGACGAAACCTATAAGCGTGTATGGGTAAGTACCATGAAAGGTGTTTACCGTATGCCAGTAGCGCAATTTAAATCAGAGGTGTCGAGCTTAAAAGTGGAAGAGGTTATTTCTTCTTTTGATAGGCAGCTCGATGGTAAAGCAAGCCAGTGTTGTAACGGTTTAGGACACGATGCCGTTGCCATGACCGATTATTCAATTTGGTACCCAAGCTTACAAGGCATTGTAGAAATACCTAAAAATACCGAGCTATTTGGCCTAAATGTATTAAAGCCTAAAGTAGAAACACTAACCACACCATTGCGCGCGTTAACTACCGCAGCATTGGGCGAAAAGCCTTTACTAGATACTGATGAGCGCGACATAACGTTAAAGTACACCGCCATCGATTATTATGCGCCAAATAGTATTGAGTTTAGATATAAGTTAAGTGGGTTAGATAGCGATTGGCGCTACGCTAATGCACGCCGAGAAGCCATTTATACAAATTTACCGGCGGGGTCATTTTTATTTGAGCTTGAGGCAAAACGCCAAGGCGAAGATTGGGACAGAGCGCAAACTGTCGAGTATGCATTTGTAGTACCGCAGCGCTTTGACGAAACTATTTACTTTAGATTGCTAATTGTTAGTGGCTTTATTTTACTGTTTTACTTTATTTTTTGGGTATTTAGAGCGCAAGAGCGCCGTAAGCAAGAAGTACTCGAAGCCCTGGTAACAGAGCGTACATTAGAGCTGCGCCAAGCTAACGATAAATTAGGCCAAGTAAACTCACAGCTTAAACTAGTTAGTCACTCAGATGAGCTTACTGGGCTACGTAGCCGCCGCTTTTTGTTTGATCAGCTCCCTAAAGATATTGAGCACTTCCAACGTAATGCACAGTCTTTACAAGCGCAAGGAAAGTCACTTGTACTGCTTATTATCAACTTTGATAACTTTAGCCGTATAAACGATGCATATGGCCCAATAGCAGGAGATAGCTGCTTACAACAAATGGCAGCATTACTTAATTCGCGTACCCAAGGCTCTGACTATGTAGCACGCTGGAGTGGGGATGAGTTTTTATTATTACTGCGCGATTTTAAGTGCAACATGATTGACAGCTATGCCTCTGATTTATGCCAAGCAATCGCATTAAATTCGTTTCAATTACCAAACGGTAAAACAACCAATATTACGGCTTCATTGGGGTGGTCTTTTTACCCACTGCCGCTTTTAGGTGGGCAAGTAATAAGTTGGGAAACGTCGATAAACTTAGCCGATATAGCGCTTCATCAGGTTAAAAAACGTGGTGGTGACGGTGTCGCAAATATTACGTTTGATAAACAGTTGGATGCGTTTGAGTTTGAGCAAAATTCGAATGTAGATCAGCAGCTGGGTATTTTACAAAGTAATGGCTTAGCAGATATTAAAGTGTGGATGCGATAATGCCCAACCTACAAAAGTAGGTTAGGCATGGTGAGGGTAACGCTATTTAATTACTGGTTTAGCCACGCTGGTAAAATAGCCACTGACTCAGGAGCACTAAATGCCATACTTGCATCGGCACTTATATCTCCCCCTGCGGTACTTAAAATATTATTAAAGCGCATAACTACGTTGTTAGACTTTTCGGCAACGTATAAATCGGTTCCGCTATACATAATATCAACAGGGTTTCCTAATAATGTATTGGGCCCGCTAATCGTCGCGCTTATATTAACTAGCCCCGAGGCATTTGCGGTATTATTTAATACATAAATTTTGCCATCGTCAGCAACGGCTGCGCTGCCTACATCAGAAAGTATTAACGCACCACTTAATGAGTCGTAATCTATTCCATGAATATTGGTAGGTCCTGCTAGTGCTTGTGAATTATTGGCAGGTGTAATTAATCTATCTTCTGTACTTATTGTGGTCTCGCCACTTAGTAGCTTATTTTTAACTTGATCAAATACCGCTACAGTGCCATTAGTTAGCGCAACAAAAGCGCGGTCAGTGTTACTGTCGTAATCAACATCCCACGGGCGTGCATTATTGGCAAAAGTTAAGGTCATAAGAGGTGATACGTCACCGGTGGCACAGCTTGAAAATATAGCAATGCTCGGCGTGGTTTCATTATTTTCAGCCACAAAAATCATTCCACTATCGGAGGCAATATCTAATCCTTTAGGTGAAATAAGGCCTGTATTGCCTCCTGAAATCAGTCTATCTTGGCTGGCGTTAAATGTTTCGCCATCACGGTTATAAGCCACTTTAGTAGAGATGACGATTCCGCCCATTCCTGTACTGGCATTATCGAATGTTGCGTAGCTATTACCTGCTTTATCAAAGCTAACGCTTTCTATCGTTTGGCTTGCATTATAGCTTGCAAGTTCGCTACTTAATGCTGTATTTAAACGGCTAATTTGGCCTGTTGTATCACCCGCAGTGCTTGGATTACTGGATACGGCTACGCCTAATAGCGCCATATTAGGCTCAGTACTATCTGATATATCAGCCATTGAGCTTTGAGTTAGCGTGTTAGTAATTGACTCTGGCTTAGTAGACGCAGTACTTAAATCGGGCGCTATATCGCCACTTTCACCGGCAAATATATTACTAAACACTAAAATTGCATCGTTTGATTTTTCGGCCACACGTAAATCGCTACCCTCAAGGGTAATATCTACAGGGTTGCCTAGCATAGTCGCAGGGCCTGAAATACTGCGTGCAACAGATGTATTACCTTGCGCAGTTGAAGCATTATTAATAACAAAAAGCGCGCCATCGGTAGCATCTGATGCGCTACCAACATCCGATAAGATAAGTTTATTGGTGGTTTCATCATAAACAATGCCGTGAATATTTACCGATATTTGCACACCATCGGCATCGCTTGGTGTAATAGTACGACTTGGCATAGCGGTAAATTCACCGCTTACAAAATTATCGTAAACCGCGACATCACCGTTGGTAAGTGCTACATAAAGTCGGTCGTTTACGTGGTCATAATCAACATCCCACGGGGCGGCTTCGGTAACAGTAGTAGCAAGCGGCGCGGCATCTCCCGCTGCAGCACTGCCAAATGTGGTAATTTGCATGGCACCAAAATCAGCTATAAATATCAGCCCGCTATTTTTTGCAATCGCTATGCCCTTAGGGTTAACCAGTGTAGTGGCAGGGCCTGTAATTTCACGGTCTTGATTAGTACTAAAGCTTGCACCATCATCGCGATTGGCAAGTTGGCATATAGTTTTAATGCTACCATTTTCGCTGTCGCTTGCTTGTATTAAATTACCGAGGCTATCAAAGGCTACGCCTTCATTTGCAGTGGTATTAAAGGTTTTTAATTTGGCAGCGTTCTGGTTTATTAAATCAACAGTGCCTGCGTTTTGCTCGCCGTTATTAGCTAAAATAAACGTGGCTGCACTAAAGCCGGGGTTACCGTTTGTGCCATCGCTTCCATCTTGACCATCTGCTCCCGGCGTACCGGCTAAACCGTTTTCTCCATCATCACCGCTACACCCTGAAATACCAAGTACTATCCCAAGCGCTAATGCTGAAAAACAAAGGGGGCGTTTAAGTGAACTGTTTTGTGTATGAAGGTGAGTTAAATTAGCTTTTTTCATCATTTTTACCTTTTAATATTCCATCAAATGAAAGTAAATAACGTGCCTGCTTATACTCCTCAGTACGTACTATTTACTGTGTTAACCTCATAGGGATAACGCGTAGAAATACACATTGGATGCAAAAATTTAAAAATAAAAAACAAAAAAGGAGCCATCAGGCTCCCTTTAAAAATTAGCTAGCAAAATAATTAAGCGATAAACGATTTTATTGAATTTAAAATGCCTTGTTCACCTAAGCCCATTTCATCGTGCATTTGCGCTTGTGTGCCGTGCTTAATAAATTCATCAGGAATACCTAAGTTAAGCACTTTTAGGTTGGCTTTTTGCGCTGCTAAATATTCATTAACCGCTGAGCCTGCGCCACCACAAATAGCGTTGTCTTCAAGCGTTACTATTACATCATGAGTTTGGCTAAGCTCATCTAATAAACTTGTATCAAGTGGCTTAATAAAGCGCATATTAACTAGCGTTGCCCCTAGCTCATTTGCAGCAAGTTGCGCGTTTTCAAGCAAAGTACCAAAGGATAAAATAGCAATTTTAGCGCCTTGCTTAATGGTATTGGCTTTGCCTATTTCTAATAGCGTCATTTCGCTTTGAATATCGGCAGTACCGGCACTACCACGAGGGTAGCGAACTGCTACAGGGCAATTAGCCTTATAACCGGTATAAAGCATATGGCGGCACTCGTTAGTATCACTTGGGGCCATAATAACCATGTTTGGAATACAGCGCATAAAGCTTAAGTCGTACGCACCTTGGTGTGTTTCGCCGTCGGCGCCTACAATACCAGCGCGGTCTATAGCAAAAAGCACAGGTAAGTTTTGCAGTGCAACATCATGGATAAGTTGATCATACGCACGTTGTAAAAAGCTCGAGTAAATAGCTACAACGGGTTTTAACCCTTCACAGGCAAAACCGGCGGCCAATGTGACAGCGTGCTGCTCTGCTATGGCTACATCGAAATACTGCTCTGGGTGCTCTTTAGAAAAACGCACCATACCTGAGCCTTCACGCATTGCCGGGGTAATAGCCATTAATTTTTTATCTTGCTCGGCCATATCACACAACCAATCACCAAACACCTTAGAGAAAGTGGCGGCGCCAGGTTTAGATTTAGGTAAGCTTGATGTATTAGGGTCAAACTTTGGCACACCGTGATAGCCAATAGGATCAGCTTCTGCGGGTTTGTAGCCTTTTCCTTTTTGGGTTTTTATATGTAAAAGCTGAGGCCCTTTTAAATTACGCATATTACGCAGTGTATCTACGAGCATATTTACATCGTGGCCATCAATTGGGCCAATGTAATTAAGACCTAGTTCTTCAAAAAAGGTACCTGGAATAACCATTCCTTTTAGGTGCTCTTCTACTTTACTGGCAAGCTCTTTAACAGGAGGCACGCCAGAGAGTAACTTCTTACTGCCTTCGCGAATGTTTGTGTAAAAGCTGCCAGATAAAATACGCGCAAAGTGATTAGTTAACGCTCCGACGTTTTCAGAAATCGACATTTCGTTATCATTTAAAATGATTAACATGTCAGATTTTACATCGCCTAAGTGGTTCATTGCTTCAAATGCCATACCTGCTGTAATGGCGCCATCGCCTATAACGGCAACAGTTTTGCGGCCTTTGCCTTCTTTTTGAGCCGCAATAGACATACCAAGTGCTGCCGAAATAGAGGTACTTGAATGGCCTACGCTAAAGGTATCGTATTGGCTTTCTTCACGAAAAGGGAATGGATGTAATCCGTCTTTTTGACGAATTGTATGCATTAAATCGCGTCGACCGGTTAAAATTTTATGCGGGTACGCTTGATGGCCTACATCCCATACAAGGCGATCTTCTGGTGTGTTATACACATAATGTAGAGCAACGGTAAGCTCAACAGTTCCTAAACCAGACGCTAAATGGCCGCTACTTTGCGAAACAGAGTTGAGTAAATAGTCTCGTAACTCGTTGCTAAACGCAGGGAGTTTATCTTGCGCTATATCGCGTAAGTGGGCTGGTTCGTCAACCAAGTTAAGTAATGGATACTTGCTACTATCAAGTGTCATGGTATTTATTTTATCCTTCGCTAACACCGGTGCTAACTTACTAGTTGTTACCGCTGTTGAGTAATAATGTCAGTGCTAAATGGCAATACGTATATGTAACACTCAATGGTCACGTTTAATCAGGTAGTTTGCCAGCGCCGCTAGAGTAGAGGTATCAGCATCTATTTTGTTTAATGCTTGATGCGCTTGCTCTATTAAATTTTGCGCCATTTGCTTGGCACCTTGCATACCTAATAGGGCCGGATAAGTTGCTTTATTAGCAGCTAAATCAGAGCCTTGCGGCTTACCTAAAGTAAATGTGTCACCTTCAACATCTAAAATGTCGTCGTGCACTTGAAATGCCAGCCCTATAGCATACCCAAAAACACGTAAGTTTTCTAAGGTTTGTTTGTCTGCTTTTTCGCTACATAATGCACCTAATGTAATGGCACAGTTGATTAAGGCACCCGTTTTTAATCTATGAATTCGTTCAAGCTGTTGTACTGTAATCACTTTATCTGTGGCGGCAATATCTAGCCCTTGCCCGCCGACCATGCCTTCAAGCCCCGATGCTTTAGCCAGTGCGCTGATCATTTTTACTTGTGTTGATGCGCTGCAGGTAAAATTGTGAGTCGAGATAAGCTCAAAGGCCAATGTTTGTAGTGCATCGCCTGCTAAAATTGCATGCGCATCGTCAAACTCTATATGGCAAGTTGGGCGTCCACGGCGAAGGTCGTCATCATCCATGGCTGGTAAATCATCGTGCACCAACGAGTAGCTATGAATACACTCAATAGCAGCAGCAAGAATATCTAAATCTTGCTTATTAGCTCCGAGCATTTCACCACTTGCGTAGACTAAAAAGGGGCGTAAACGCTTGCCACCGTTAAATAAGCCGTACTGCGTAGCTTCTTTTACTGTGTGTGCGGTATCAAGGGGTTGATCAAAGTACTGTTGCAGGGTCTTTACGACATCTTGTTGAGCACATTCTATTTTTTCTTGTATGCTCACGGTTATTCCATATCGTTGTTAAATGAAGTAAGCGCTGCTTTTTCGTCATTACCCATCAAAATAGACACTTTTTGCTCTGCTTGTTGTAACTTACCCGTTGAGGCGTTAGCTAAGGCTATACCACGCTCAAATTGCTTTAACGACTGCTCAAGCGATAAATCACCTTGTTCCATTTCACCGACAATGGTTGATAGTTCTTCGAGTGCTTGTTCAAAACTTAGGTTTTCAGGTTTTTTAGTCGCCATGTTTAATTTCAGCCAGCATGATAAATTTAGGAGCCAATTTTAGGGGGAATGCTAAACTAGGTCAAAGGATGATCGTTGTTTTTTGAGTTATATCAGTTTAAATCGCATTTTTACCATGTATAAGATGCGTATTAGTGCTCACTGTGTACAATAAAATTAATCAGTCGCTAGGCGAGTAGGGTATCTTGATCTAAAATTAGGCCAAACACAGTGTTTTACACTTTTTTCAAAAATGGCTTAAGTATTTCAGTACCTTGCCGATAAGCAGTTAATAATAAAAGTTTGAATAACAAAGTATAATACTTTGGAGGAAATGTGGATTTAGCAACCATAATTGGGATCCTTGGCGCAATTGGTTTAATTGTCATGTCCATGTTTATGAGTAGTAGCGGTGAAATGGGGATGTTTGCCGACGCGCCTTCTAGTGTAATTGTATTTGGTGGCTCACTATTTATTGTGTTATCAAACTTTACCTTGTCGCAGTTTTTGGGCATAGGTAAGGTTGTTGGTAAAGCATTTATGTTTAAAATCGAATCGCCAGAAGAGCTGATTGAAAAAGCAGTTGAACTTGCTGACTCAGCCCGTAAAGGGGGGTTTTTAGCCCTCGAAGAAGCCGAAATACCAAACCCTTTTATGCGCAAAGGTGTAGATATGCTCGTTGATGGCCACGATGCTGATGTAGTTCGTGCCACGCTTCAAAAAGATATTTCTTTAACCACAACTCGTCATGAACTGGGCGCCGGTTTATTTAAGTCACTTGCCGATATAGCCCCTGCAATGGGTATGATAGGAACGTTAATAGGCTTAGTTGCTATGTTATCTAACATGGATGACCCTAAAGCCATTGGCCCCGCAATGGCGGTGGCATTATTAACTACTTTATATGGTGCATTTTTAGCAAATGTAGTGGCTATTCCTATTCAGGTAAAACTTGAGCTTCGTAAAGACGAAGAAGCCATGAATCAGCGTCTAATACTGGATGCTATTTTAGGTATTCAAGATGGTCAAAACCCGAAAGTAATTGAAGGTATATTGAAAAACTACCTTGCTGAGTCTAAACGCAAAGTAGATACCGAGGAGTAACCATGTCTGATCAAGAGTGCAAATGCCCACCCCCAGGTTTGCCTGCTTGGATGGGAACATTTGCCGACTTAATGTCGCTTTTAATGTGCTTTTTTGTACTTTTGCTCGCGTTTTCAGAAATGGATGTACTTAAATTTAAGCAAATAGCAGGCTCGATGAAGTTTGCATTTGGTGTGCAAAACAAAATAGAAGTAAAAGATATCCCTAAAGGGACCTCGGTTATTGCTATGGAATTTACCCCTGGTAAGCCTGAACCTACCCCGATAGAAACCATTCAGCAACAAACCGTTGAAATGACCCAGCAAATGTTAGAATTTCAAGCGGGTGATGAAAGCTCTGCTGGTGGTAGACAAGAGCAACGTGGCGATAAACGTGGTGGCGAGTCACGTAGTACATCGCAGCAGCAATCTTCAGAACAAGCAACTTCAGCCGCCGATCAAGAACAAACTAACGAGTTAGTGAAAAAAATAGCGCAACAGCTCGAAAAACAAATTATCGATGGTGCAATCGAGCTTGAATCTTTAGGGCAGCAAATCATTATTCGTATCCGTGAAAATGGCTCATTTCCCTCTGGCAGTGCTTTTTTACAACCTAAGTTTAAGCCCATAATTCAAGATATTGGTGAGTTATTAAAAGATGTACCTGGAGAAATTACGGTATCGGGTCACACCGATGATTTTCAGGTTTCTAACGAGTTGTATATTAATAACTGGGACTTATCGTCAAAGCGTGCTGTAGCAGTAGCAAGCGAATTACAAACGGTACAAGGGTTTGATAAAAACCGCATGATGGTAGTAGGGCGTGCTGATACTCGTCCACTTGTTCCGAATGATTCAAACGAAGATAGGCGTAGAAATCGCCGAGTAGAAATATCAATCTTACAAGGTAAGGCTAAAGAGTCAGACCCTATTGATGTGCGCTAGGCTAGTAGCGGGCGCTAATTTCTCTAATTAAGTTTCTTTTTGAGGTACTTAATCACCTAAGTATCTTGGCAAGCTCATTATTTTAGCTTAAAGTACATTTCCTTAACATATGTAATGGATGCGCTGTGAAAGTTATAATTAAATATTGTGATATGCCAGGTAATGGTGATGGTACCGACGACGATACAAAAGAAAAATAAGGTAAAACATTTTGCCTGATTGGTTTTTGTATTTCGTTAGTATTTTAAGTAAAAGCTGGATCTTTATGCTAAGCCCGGCTCTTTTTATATTTTTTATATTCAAAGATTACTTAGCCTTTAGATTTGCATTACTGACCGTCGCTTTTTTCTTCTTTGGGGGGATAACAGCCTCTAGCTTGAGAGAGTTTGACGATATTTATATCTATCGTTATTTAGTATGGGCGGCTACCGATATTATATGGATGGCGTTAATAGCTTATTGGGGAATAAAAGATAAAGTTTATTTATGGCAATGCGTTATTGGTCAGTTAGTGGTTATTGGCGCACCTATATTACAATTATTCAGATTAGTTGACCGTCACCTTTGGGATTTAGCGTACAGCACCATTATTTACAAAACGTTAATGCCCTTTATAAACATTGGCACCGTCATAGTGTGTTATTTACCTTTAATTATGCTTTTCGCTAAAAAAAGTAATTCCCCCTCAAAAATAGAAAGCGCTCCACCTTCTAAATAGCTGTGCTAAACTACTGTTCATATAAACAGTTAATGAGCAACTCCCATGAAACTCTATATCGCAGAAAAGCCATCACTTGGCAGAGCTATTGCTGATGCATTGCCAAAACCACATAAAAAACACGATGGTTATATAGAAGTGGCTAATGGTGACTGTGTCTCGTGGTGTATAGGGCACTTACTTGAGCAAGCTGAACCTGATGATTATGATGCGCGTTTTAAAAAGTGGCAATTTGAACACCTTCCCATAGTGCCACAGCAATGGCAGCTCAAGGCAAAAACGAAAACGCGTAAGCAATTAACTATTCTAAAAAAGCTAATTAAGCAGGCATCAGTACTCGTGCATGCGGGCGATCCCGATCGCGAAGGCCAATTGTTGGTTGATGAAGTCATAGAGCAAGCCAAAATAAGTAAAACCAAAAAGCAAAGCATTCAGCGTTTACTTATAAGTGATTTAAATTTAGCGGCGGTAAAAAAAGCGCTTACTACTATGCGTTCAAATCGTGAATTTATTCCGCTTAGTGTGTCGGCGCTTGCGCGTTCACGTGCAGATTGGTTATTTGGTATGAACCTTACGCGTGCTTATACGCTGGCGGGACAAAAAGCAGGCTTTGGCAATGTGTTGTCGGTGGGTCGCGTACAAACCCCAATTTTAGGTTTAGTGGTTAACCGGGATAACGAAATAGCTAACTTTGTGTCAAAACCATTTTATGAAGTGTTGGCGCATTTAATAACTCCTGAGCAGCAAAGCTTTGTGGCCAAGTGGGTACCAAGCAAAGCCTGCGAGCCGTACCAAGATGAAGAGGGCCGCGTTTTAAATAATGCATTAGCCGAAAACGTCGCCTCGCGAATAGCGAATCAACCAGGCGAGGTTACAGCGCTCGAACAAAAACAAAAAAAACAAAGTGCGCCGCTGCCTTATAATTTATCGGCACTGCAAATAGATGCTGCAAAGGCATTTGGTATGGCAGCTCAGCAAGTACTCGATATTTGCCAAACGCTCTATGAGCGTCATAAGTTAATTACTTACCCTCGTTCTGATAATCGTTATTTGCCTAAAGAGCATCATTTAGATGCGCCTGCAATTTTAAAAGCAATTGCAGCTAATGGCGGTCAAAACACTGAGTTTGTGAATGGGGCAGACGCTAAAAAACGCAGCAAATGTTTCAACGATGCAAAAGTGGCTGCACACCATGCAATTGTACCTACCGCTAAACAACTAAAAACAGCGACTTTGGCGGCTGATGAAGCAAAAGTATATGAACTTATTAGCAGGCATTACCTAATTCAGTTTTACCCCGATTACATTTATAACGAAACTAAAGTAGAGGTAACAATTGCGGGAGGTTTATTTAAAGCCAATGCAAAGCAAGATGTAAGCTTAGGGTTTAAGGTATTAATGGGCAAAGCCGAGCTAAAAGATGAAGCAACCTTGCCTCATTTAACAAAAGGCATGGCGCTTAACTGCACTAAAGGTGAAGTGGTAGAAAAACACACTACGCCACCGTCTCATTTTACTGATGCAACATTGCTAAGTGCCATGACCGGCATTAGTCGTTATGTAAAAGATTCACAAATTAAAAAAATACTTAAAGAGACCGATGGGCTAGGAACAGAGGCAACCCGCGCAGGCATTATTGAATTATTATTTAGGCGTCGTTTTTTAAAGCGCGAAGGTAAATCAATTAAAGCTACACAAACAGGCTTGGCACTTATTAGTGTTTTACCAGAGGGCTTAGCTAGCCCCGATTTGACCGCTAAATGGGAGGCGAGTTTAGGCAACATTGCTCAACAAGCAATGAGCTACCAACAATTTTTACAACCACTGCTGGTGGAGCTTGAAGGTTTTGTACAGCAAGCAGCTAGTTGTGATAGCCATGTATTTTCAAAGCTGCCTAAAACACCGCCTAAAAAGCGCTTTGCTAAGGGTGGTAAAAAAGCAGCATTTAAAAAATCAAATTATAAAAAGAGCTCAGCAACCACTTAATCGCTGAGCTCTCAAATACGGCTTATTTTTTATTAAATAACGCGACTGCGGCGTTACTCATGGCTTTTATACCGGTCGGTAATGCTACTTTATAATCTGGCGCAAATTTACTTGAGTGTAATGAAGGAAGTGTTTGGTTACTTTTCATCGCATTTGTATATTGCTGCTGGTTTACTCCACCTAACCAAAATAACGTAATAGGAATGTTTTCATCAGTTCTACCGTACAATCCAAAATCTTCACCAGCCATAACCGCTTTTGTCTCAAGTACATTAGTTTCGCCAATTGCATCAGCAATAGCACTCCTAACAATGTTAGTTTGCTGAGGGTTATTGTAAGTAGATGGAATAGATTCATCTTCATGAACGTGAACAACAGGGTAGTGTGACTCAGTAAGGCCAGCACTTTGAGCAATACCCGCTGTAATACGTTTTATTGCTGCTATTTGCGCCGTCCGTACCTCTGGGTTGTAGCTTCTAAGCGTAAGCTGTAGTTTTACTTCATCGGAAATCACATTATGCTTTGAGCCACCATGAATAGATCCCACAGTCACAACAGAAGGCTCAAGTGGAGAAAGCTCGCGGCTTGTGATTGTTTGTAATGCTAATACCGTACGCGCCGCAATAACTACAGGGTCTACGGTAGTGTGCGGGTAGGCGCCGTGTCCGCCTTTACCTTTTATAGTTATATCTACTGAATCAACACTTGCCATGGTGTATTCATTTTTCATTGATACCTTACCCGCAGGCACGCTGGCACTAACATGCAGCGCAATAACATGATCAGGCTTAGCATATTTACTAAATAAGCCTTCACTTAACATGGCTTTTGCTCCACCGCCAACTTCTTCTGCAGGTTGAGCAACCATCATTAACGTTCCTTGCCACTTATCTTTATGGGCAATAAGTTGCTCAGCAGTACCAATAAACGAGCTCATATGTATATCGTGGCCACAACCATGCATTACACCTACTTTATTCCCATGCTCATTGGTCACTTGTACTATAGATGCATAAGGTTTACCGGTTTGCTCTGTGATTGGTAGGCCATCGGTATCAGTACGAATCATTATTGTAGGGCCGGTGCCATTTTTATAAATTCCTACCACACCGTAGCCGCCCACATTATCTGTTACGTCAAACCCAAGGTTTGTTAATTGCGATGCTATTTTTTGGCCAGTTTCTTGTTCGTGATATGAAAGCTCTGGAGATTGATGTAAGTCGAGGTAAAACTTTTCAATAGCTGGCATACTCTTAGTTAAATCTAAGTTTAGTGACTTAGCGTAAGTAAGTGGGCTTGCTATCATAAATGCTGCAGCTAGATAGGTGATTTTCATGTTTTCCCTCATTATTTGAAAGTATTTAATACTTGTATTTATTATGTTCGTCTCCATATAAAAACCTAAATAAATGAATATGGCAATTAATTCAATGAGCAACATAGTTAGTATCAACGCACAAAACCTTCAGCAAGTACTCGGTGAAACATCACAACAAAAGTTGGTGCTGCTTAACTTCCACTCGCCACAAAGTCCTGAGTGTATTAGCCAAATCGGTATATTAGAAAATTTAGCTACGCAATATAAAGATCATATTGTAGTGGCTAATCTTGATTGTGACGCAGAACAAGCACTCGCCTCGCAATTAGCGCAGCAGGTTGGCTTGCAAACATTACCTACACTTGTGTTGTTAAAAGATTCAGCTCCAGTAGATTTATTAGCGGGTGCACAAACAGACGCGCAAATTCGCGAAGCCCTGAGTAAGCATTTACCAGCGCAGCAGGACCTACTTCTTGAACAAGCAAAACAAGCATTATTAAAGTCGGACCTAAATGCTGCATTTAATTACGCAAAGCAAGCGTATGAAATAGACAGTGCAAACGCACGTATAAAGCTTGTGTTAGCCGATATATGCATTCAAATACACAAGTTAGATGATGCTCAAGCACTCATTGATACCATTGACGCCCAAGAGCAAGATGCTTATTTTCATAATATAAAAGCTAAATGCGAAGCGGCGCTAGAAGCTACCGACTCGCCAGAGATAAAAGAAAAGCAATCTCAAGTAGAAAAGTACCCAAATGACTTAGACCTGAAAATAGAGCTAAGCCAATTGCTAAATGATGCAGGACGAAAAGAAGAAGCACTCGAAACACTCTTCAGCGTACTTAAAAAGGATCTTAATTTTAATGACGCTAAAGCAAGCTTTTTAGCAATTATCGCTTCTCTACCAGATGGAGATGCACTTGCAGCAAAATACAGAAGAAAGCTTTATAGTATTTTGTATTAATATGCGCAGTTAATAAATTAACTTAAAAGCACCTTATAGGTGCTTTTTGCGTTTTATACATCGTTATATTTAAAACAAACTGGGCTTTGCATATAGGTTTAGTTTGTTTTTTGTACTGCTTTTGGCTCTTTAGAGTGAAAAATGCACGAAAGAGCTTTTATTTATAGTTTTTATTAAAAAACGCTTGCGTAAAAATCCGTTCTCCCTATAATGCGACCCCACTGAGACGGCAGACAGCAACGCTTAGCGAGGCAAGAGTCAATCAGTGAGTTGAGTAAAACTTAGTTTTAAAAACTTTCAAGTTTAACAAAATTAAGTGTTGACAAAAAAATAGGAAAGCGTAAGATGCGCAGCCCTAGCGAGATAAAGTTTAACGCTTTAATCGCAACGTTCTTTAACAATATAAAGCAATCATCTGTGTGGGCACTCGT